>JAOTUX010000070.1 GCA_029863665.1 Candidatus Nitrosopumilus sp. | reverse complement strand
TCAAATTAGAGCACAAAAATTTGATGTCGTATTTTTAGATTTGGCCATGCCTGAATTTAGTGGAGTAGATGTGATACACACTCTAAAAGAAGAAGGCATAATAGATAAACAGAAAATAATTATATTCACTGCCTCATCTGCCACACAAAGTGACATTTCGGAATTAATAAAATTAGGAGCCCATTCTTGCATACGAAAACCAGTAGATATTGATACACTTTTAGAAACACTCGATAAATTAGGTTAATAATCCAATTAACAACATATCATCCCTTCTTCTTAACTTAGTTCAGCTAAAATAATTTCAGTTATTTTCTGCTTACGCTGTAAACGGGATAATCAAATTTGATGTTACCAATTTTATATCCTTGTTCCTGCATGAATCTAAAATCATTGAATTTTTTTACATTTTGATAAAAATCTCCTCCTACGACAAGACCATTAGTCTGAGCAAAGTGATTGATCTTTGCACACATATTTACAGGCGGACCGATGATATCAATATAGGTACAATTACTTGTTTTCATTAGTATTACTTTTCCATAGTCAAGACTAACACGGAAATTCAAACATGGTAAATCTTCTTCATTTAGAAGTTCACATATTTTGCTGTGCATGTCAACCATTGACATACTGCATTCAATAGAACTTCTAAAACCAGTATCTTTCTTTGACCCTCGTGAATCTAAAAAATAAAATAAAATACCATCCCCCATATTCTTTATCACAAAACCCCCAAATTTATACAACTGATCGGAAATCGAGTTTAAGAAAATTTCATAATACTTGCCCCATTGATCTTCTGGCAGTTGTGAAGAAATCCTTGTAGAATCAGACATATCTACTACTCCCACGCAACATTGTTGAGACATGCCAGTATATCCTACGTTATACTTTATTGGACTTAAAGAAGTTCTTGGCCTGGTGACTGTAGGAGTTGTATACTTGTTATCTTTATCAATACGGAATTTGTCCATCGAATAATTGTATAGAGTATTAATAGAATAAATATTTTAACATTGAGGTTTTTGACTATGATTATAGATTATCTTATATCAAAATTTGACTTTCTAGACATTTCCACAATAAAGTAGAAATCATATCCATTTTGTGATAGCTGTAATCCCGGTCTCAATCCAAAAATTTTTTCTCCCTCATTGATTCATGATATCACTTCATCTCAGATCCAAACTTCTCTTGATAACCAAATATTGTCTTACAGTTATTTCTCTAATAGCTTTTTTCAATCAGAAAATAAATTCGGATTATCGTCAATTCTAAATTTTTCCACTCTCTCTCCTCTCTTTTTTTGGAATTTTGAAGTAAAAAGTGGATCCCTTGCCAGGTTCACTATCTACCCATATTTTACCTCCCAACCCTTCAACAATTCCTTTACATATTGAAAGGCTTATTCCAAGCCCCCCATGTTTTCTTCGATGACCAGAGTCTACTTGATAAAATTTCTTAAAAAGCTTTTCTTGTTTCTCTTTGGATATTCCAATACCATTATCCTTCACATAAAATAAAACAGTATCGTCAACTTCTTGTGCAGATATCTCAATTTTTCCTTTTTCCTTTGGAATAAAATCTATAGCATTATCTATCAAATGTGACAAAACTTGTTTTATCCTTAAATCATCACTTTGTATGACTATAGGATTTTGAGTTTTGTTAACTAGTTGAATTTTTTGTTCGATTATTTTAGATTCAAATTTTTTACATATCTCTCTCAGGGATTCATCAACTTTGAATTTACCATAATCAAATTTAGCAGTACCTAATTCTAAAGTTTGTACATCTAGAAGATTTAATATCATAGTATGCAATTTTTTTGCATTCAACAAAATTTTTTTAACGGCATCTAATTGCTTAGAATTTAATTCACCAAGAAGATTAGGTTTCTGAAGCGTTGCAGAAAACCCCATTATTGGAATTAATGGATTTTGAAATTCATGTGAAAGCATGTTAAGAAATTCTGTTTTTGCTCTGTCTATTTCTTGAAGATTTTCAATTCGCTCGTTTTTATTTTTGATTAGTTGTTGTTGTAGCTCAAGAATCTCTCTGAAGGTTTTATCAAATTCTCTTGCCAAGACAGCTACTTCGTCTTCTGATTTCTGCATATTAGGACTAATTCGTGGATATCTATTTCCTGCTCGGACATCTTGTACTGTTTTTGTAAGTAATTTAATCGGGTTGACTAAATTATTTGCGAATAAATAAGATGAAGCAAATATTATTGATAATATGACTCCAATTGAGGTCAATAACACAGTTTGAGTCAGATAAATTTCTTGATATGCTTCATTTTTATCAACTTCCACAATGTAACTCCACTCTGTTCCACTGACAGGAGTTATAGAACCTACAACGAGATTTCCTAAATAATTATGATAGCCATCAAGATTCCAAATCGCCTCATTCATGTTAGAATCATGAAAAATTTGAGTAAATTGCTGTGACTGAGGATTTATGATTTGTAACTCAAGTTCTGGTCTCTTTGTTATCAAGTTCAAATCCAGAAGCGTTTGAGGGAATGCAGATTTAGAAATAAAGTATCCATTAGAATTTACTAAATATAGATCAGCACTGGCAAAGTCAGCAAGATATGATTTAACATTTGGATTTATTTTAAAAATATTGATTCTTGCAGTGAGTATTCCTTCAATTCCCACCTCTCCAGAAATTGGAACAGATATTAGCATGGTGGGAACATCTTTGTCGTATTTGCCATATTCATTTTTTATAGCATTAGCCGATGACTGGATTTTACTCATTCCAACTTTTTTATTAATCGCATCTTGAAAATGTTGTTCGCCTTTTAGATTGTTCCATTGAAATGATAGACCTGAGTCAAATATGACATTACCAGTTTCTGGGTCACTTATTGCTAATTCTTCTAACCAGTCATATCTTTGAATAGAAGTATTGAAATATTTTTCCAAATCGAATCGTACAAGAAATAATTCTTCAATTCCAAGATTAGGATCTAAAAGTTTCTTTGTTTCAGTAATTATCAATTCGTTATCTGCAATACTTTGAACGATAGTCTTTCGTTGCTTAATCCAATCTGAAATATTCTCAGCACCAATTCCAGAAATAGATATTAACCGTTCTCTAAGATTGTGGGTTCCTATTTCAATTTTATCAAAATATAGATATCCACTTATCAAAAATATCGGGATAAGACTCAATACCATAACTATGGTAATGAGTTTTCTGGAATAACTCGAGAATAGATAAGTCATTTCTTTTAAACTGCCTCTTCTATGCTCATCCTGGATTCGACCAACGTTGTCCCCATCGATTATAGAGTTCATCAAGAAATTCATTCCATTCTTGCTCAGATTTGTATTTAGGATATGGAATTGGATGAATTGGCTCTTCGCTACTATAGACTATCTTAAATTGACCGTCACCAAGAATTTTGCCTATTCTAACGACCTTTAAGAGATGTTGTGTTTTAGGATCTATTCCTACGATCCCCTCTGGAGCAGCATATGTGATACCTTTAACTGCCTCACGAATTGCATTTACATCATCTGAGCCAGCTTTTTCCACTGCTTTAGCAAAAAGATAAACTCCAATATAGCCTGCTTCCATTGGATCGCTAATAACCCGATGGGGCCCATATTTATTTTTGAAATTCTGAACAAAGATTTTATTTTCTGGCAATTCAATACTCTGGAAATAATTGTAAGCCGCATAATCTCCCTTCATAGTCATCGCACCCATACGCTGTATTTCATTTTCCCCAATACTAAATGATATAGTTGGAATTGCTTTGGACTCAATTCCTTTTTTTCTAAGCTCGTTAAAAAATTCTAAATTACTATCTCCATTGATAGTATTGAGTATAACATCGGGCTTGGTTTTTACAATTTTATCTACTAGTTCAAAATTTCGTTCTCCAAGAATCACGTATTCTTCTCCAAGGATTTCTCCACCTAACTCGTTTATTCGTTCTTTCATGATTGGGTTTGCACTTCTGGGAAATACATAATCTGAACCCACCAAGAAGAATTTTGTCCCCAGATTTTCAAAGGCCCAATCAATGGTGGGAAGTATCTGTTGATTTGGAGCTGCTCCAGTGTAGACAATGTTGGGCGATTGTTCAAGTCCTTCATATTGGACTGGATAGAAAAGAATGTGATTAAATTCCTCCAAGACTGGAATCATAGTTTTACGACTAGCCGAAGTCCAACCACCAAAAATTGCGCTTACTTTTTCTTCTACAATTAATCGTTCTGCTTGTACAGCAAAAGTTGGCCAATCAGATTTTCCATCTGCGATAATTGGAACAATCTTTCTTCCCAAAAGCCCACCGCTTTCATTAATTTCTTCGATTGCCAAAAGAGTAGCATCAACAACCGAAGTTTCACTAATGGACATTGTTCCAGACAAAGAATGAAGCACCCCGACTTTAATCGGATTATCTTCATCTAATGAGATAAAAACGTCTTTAGAAAGAGAATCTTGATCTTGACCAATTAATGCAGGGCCAAATGTTTCTTCTATTTGAGAATAAGCAATAACTCCAATTAGCGTTATTATTACTACTATTGCAATCAAATTACCAATTTTTGTCTTTTCCGTAATTATTATGATGATAAAACCAATAATTTTTATGTTTCTTTCCTAAACTAATTTTCAATTATAATTTCAAAAGGATTTATAAAATTAGTAAGCACTCACGGTTCGAATGTGTTAATAATATATTCAAATCATTAACAACCATGGCTGAATTTAATTCAATTATTTCTACACGTCATCTAAATGATCTTTTACAAAATTCACTCACTTCAACTCCTTGTGTAAGTGTTAGCAAAGACGACAAAATTCAAGTTGTATCTGAAATACTTGTTCAATATTTAGAAACTTTTACAGATTCTGTGGTAGTCCGTGACGGTACTAAGCCAATAGGAGTAATTAGCGGAAGAGAGGTAATTCAAGGAGTATGCAAAAACCCCTCTTCTGATTTTTTTGAGATGAAATTGGTGGAAGATATTACTAACTATCAACTTAATGTAGTCACTTCTGATATCAGCATCAAAGAGTTAATTTCTCTTTGGAAGGATATGGGAAATGCATTCGCAGTAATTAATATTGGAAACAATGACTACTCAGTTATTTCTGCAAAAAAGTTATTGGAAATAGGAATTAACAGTAATTCTAAATTTCATATCTCTGAAATCCCTAAAAGGAGGATTGTAACATTTGATAAAGATGCCACTTTTGGAGATGTCATGAATCTAATGTTAAAAAATAAATGTCGAAAGATACTGCTTGAAGGAACGAATCAATTCATAAATGATAGGATGATTATTGAAACAATAGAGAAATTTGATTATCTTCTTGGTAAAGAGAATTTTTTGAATATTTCGGTAAGTGTTATAGCCCTTGAAGAGGCACAAGTAATCACAGATGATTTGAGACTTTCTGATATTTCAAAAATACTGAATGACATGTCTCATCCATTGGTAATCCATGAAAATCGAGTAATTAGCCCATGGGATATCTGTATAGCTTTGGCTCAGAACTAGCACCTCAAGTGTAACAGATAAAGGAACTTAGAGACAACAAACTACTCCAAATACAAACAGGAACTTCATTTATGAACACATTCAATGATTTTTACTATTCATTTAGTTCAATCATAGCATATTATGAGCGTGAAAATTCCGTATTCAAAGAAATGATACATCTTGTAATTACTCTGATAATTTCTAGTCTCTCTATTCTAAATTATGTTGATATGGATTCAGAATCTAAGTTCTAGGTTGTGGAATTAGCTTAATTCTGTTGAATGTAGGAATGTATTTTGTAGATCCTGTAGTTATTATTGCAAGAATTAGAAAGAGATTCCAAACTCTTTTTTTGTAAAACTTCGATCTAATCATTTTATGCTTGAATGTGTTTAAGAAACCTAACTGAATACCTCAATGATTTATAAGACGATTATCAATTTTTTCACTTTATGGCAAAGGTATACGATGTACCAGCAGATGTGTTGATAAAAAGACTCGCAGATATTCTT
>JAOTUX010000069.1 GCA_029863665.1 Candidatus Nitrosopumilus sp. | reverse complement strand
GTCTATGGCGCAGCCAGGTAGCGCACCGGACTTTTAATCCGGTTGTCAAGGGTCCGAATCCCTTTAGACCCGCTCTCCTTTATTTATTAAATAATTTCATCAATTTGTTTTTGTAGGTCTTCAATAGATAAATTAATTTTATTTTCTCTTGTAGTCATATCAATTCTGTAATTGTTAATTTTTTGAATTCTATCAGAAATCATTCTTTTTTGTTCATCATATCCTGAAGAACCATATGATTTTCTTTCCTTTAAAGAAGAGATAACAGTTATAGTGGAAATAATTTTTGAGACGATTTTTGGATCTACCTTAGTATCAGATACAGATTTTTTTATTTCTGTTGGAGTCAACTTGGAAATAGGTTTTTTTGATTGATGTGACAATTGAACTAAAAGGCCTGCAATTTTATGAGTTATTCGAAATGGAATTCCTTCTTGAACTAATTTTTCAGCAATGTCTAATGCAATAAGATTACTTGATTCGGTAACTTTTTTCATTTGTTTTTTATTTACTTTTAATGTAAGAAGTGTTGATTTTAAAATCAATAGAGCACTGATAGATATTTTTGATGTGGACCATATTGAAGATTTGATTTGTTGTAAGTCACGTCCATAACCAGACGCTAAACCTTTGATAGTGGTTAGAATGGCAGTCAAGTTTCCTATTACCTCAGCAGTTTTACCTCTTGTCAGTTCTAAAATATCAGGGTTTTTCTTTTGAGGCATTACACTGGATGGAGATGTAAATTCATCAGCAAGTTCAATAAAAGAAAACTCAGATGTGGACCATATAACAAAGTCTTCAGATATCTTACTTAGATTAGTCATCAATATAGAAATCATTGCAACATATTCTGCTACAAAATCACGTGTACTTGTTGCATCAATTGAATTTTCAACAACATCATCAAAACCCAACATTTTAGCAGTGCTGTGTCTATTAATTGGAATACTTGTACCTCCAACAGGTCCTGCTCCAAGTGGACTTTGGTTAACTCGTTTAAAGGTCCCATAAAGACGTTGAAAGTCTCTACATAAAACATCGGCATGTGCCAAAAGATAATGAGAAAATAGACCTGCTTGAGCTTGTTGGAGGTGAGTGTAAAGGGGCATGATTGTTTTTTGATGATTTTTAGCCACAGAAACAAGAGCTTCAATTGTATCTAAAAGACAATTACAAATAATGTTGATATCATCTCTAATTTTCATTCGAATATCCAAAACAACTTGATCGTTACGTGATCTTGCAGTATGCATTTTCCCCCCACTAGTCATTCCAATTTTTTTAATTACTAAGGATTCAATTAATTCATGGATATCCTCTGCTCCAGATGCAGTATCAAATTTTTCATTTTTCAAAGCATCCAAAGAAGATAGGATGTTTTTTGCGTCATTTTTTGTTATAATATTGGTTTGATATAACATCAAAGTATGAGCTTGACTTCCAATAATATCATAAAGTGCAATTACAGAATCATCATTTATTGATGAAACATAATCTAGAGTGATATCACTTAGATCAGTATCAAGACGGGAACGATACATTACCTAAGGTTCTAGAATGGTTATATATAGCATCGATGCTTTTGCCCACATGAGCCAAGATATCAAACAGCTTCGAGTAAAAATCTTTGATGAATTATCAAAGATCGTAGATCCTGAAATCAATACATCAATTGTTGAATTAGAATTAATTGATGAGGTAGACATCAATAACAGCAATGTTAAAGTAGATTTGCATTTAACAAGTCCCTTCTGTCCAGCAGTGTTTGGTTTTAAAATTTGTCAAGATGTACATGATAATCTTTTGAAAGTAGATGGTGTAGAAGATGTGAAAGTAAATGTCTCAAATCATTTTATGGCAGAACAAATTAACAATCAAGTAAACAACAGTTCAACTCCAAAAAAATTGGGTTAACTTCTAAACCCTAGTAAATATCCTCGTAGCAATTGGATCCCCATTGCAGGATCAACACCTTTTGGACATACTTGACTACAAGAACCAGCAAAATGACATCTCCATATGCCGTGAGAGTCATCAATTATCTTAAGTCTAGAATCTTTTCCTTTATCTCTACTATCTGCAACATATCGATATGCTTGTGCTAATGCTTGTGGTCCAACAAATGAAGAATCTGTTGCCATCGTAGGACAAGCAGAATTACATAAACCACATTTGATGCAATTAGCAAATTGGATATATTGTTCTAATTCTTGTGGAGACTGTAAGAATTCTTTTGCATCAGCTTCTAGTTCAGAATCATCTCGGATCAGATATGGTTTGATTTTTTGGTGACTATCAAACAATCTTTCAAATTTTACTGCCAAATCACGAATTATTGGAAAATTGTTCATAGGTTCAACTGTAACAATATCAGAGTTTAGTTCACTAATTTTTGTAAAACATGCAAGCCTAGGTTTACCATTAATTATCATTCCACATGAGCCACATGTAGCTTGTCTACAAGAATAGCGAACTGCAACTGAATGATCAAAATGTTTTTTGACTTCAAGAATTGCCTCCAATACAGTTGTCCATTTTTCATAGGGAATAGAAAACTCCATAAATTTACTAGATTCATCATGTTCGGGATTATATCTTGCAATTTTTAGTGTAATTGATTTTGAAGAAGACAGCGGTGTTGATGTTTGTTCATCTGCGATACTAGATACTTGTGCCATTTCTATACCATCCCCATGTTAGTCATAATAATTGTTCTGGAACCATAGGCTATTAATCCAATCATTGCTGCAAGACAACCATAAGACACTGCTTTTTCATATGTTCTTCCTTGTTTTAATTCTAACAAGATAACTCTAAGTCCATTAAATCCGTGAATCGACAATAAGATTAGTATTAACTCCAACATTGCAGCATAAGGAATGAATTTGTAATTTGCAAGAACGTTTTCAAACTCTAGTGATTCTGCAAATCCTTGTGTAAGACGCATCAAAATATGAACTGCTACTAATGCCACAGCTGCTAATGCAGTGCCATAATGAACTTTCATGATTATGCTTTCTCTCATCTTATTCACCAAACATTACCGCTAGTCCATACATCATTGCAACGGCTGCAAGAAGAATTGCAGAATAGATACCTATCTTGTGTCTATAGTTTTGTGATGCTGGGTCATATGGATAGTCAGGTCTAGCAGGTTTACCAACACCTACTCCTCCATGTCCTAACATCACTCTAATGCCATTAACAGTATGAAATACACACATTCCAATTACAAGTGTCAAAAAAAGATGTCCTTCAGTAGTCTGAGTTAGATCTAAAAACTCATCCCAGCCAACTTGTCCTCTTAAGATATTACTTGTTTCATAAATATGAGCCACAAAATATCCCAACAACCCCAGTCCACTTAATCGCATTAACCAATATGCTACTCTCTCAATTCCATATCGGCCAGGATTAGCCATGCCTTTAATGCCTTCTTTACGTTCATCCTGAGTCATCTAATACTTCCTCTCTACTGGCTGATACTTAGTAATTGTGACTGGATGAGTCTTCATAATGGGTTCATT
Source organism: Candidatus Nitrosopumilus sp. (assembly GCA_029863665.1). Classification (GTDB taxonomy): domain Archaea; phylum Thermoproteota; class Nitrososphaeria; order Nitrososphaerales; family Nitrosopumilaceae; genus Nitrosopumilus. The sequence goes on along the minus strand of JAOTUX010000069.1, from coordinate 2,556 downwards.
TGGATCGTAGTAAGCAAGGGTATGATGTAAAAAGTTTGCATCGTCACGTTTAGTATAATCAGTTCTAGCATGTGCACCACGCGATTCCTTTCTATTAATAGCACCAAGCAAAACAATTTCTGCTACCCTAAACATAGAATCAAGTTCCATAACATTAGAAAAGTTGGTATTGTATTCCTTTGCCTTATCATCAACATGTTTCCAAGTCTGTGCTTTTAGTTCACGAATTTTCTTGAGGCCTGCAACTAGATCAGTTTCATTTCTGTAGACGTATGCTTTTTCATTCATAGTATCAGTAAGTTGTTGTCTAATTTCATATGGGTTTGTATCGCCATTACCCCTAAAAATTCCGTCGTAGATTCTCTTTTCCTCTGCAGCAACAAGATGATGTGGCCAAGTATTTGATGAAGTATTCTTATGGATGTACTCTACTGCCAATTCTCCGGTAATTTTGCCCCAAACTATACACTCAGATGTAGAGTTAGCACCTAAACGATTTGAGCCATGAACGCTATTACATGCAGCCTCTCCTGCAGCCCAGACACCTTGTATTTCAGTAGCACCATCAATATCAGTATGCAATCCTCCCATCATATAATGACAGACAGGTCTAATATCCAACAATTCTTGAGAAGGATCAATATCAGAGAATTTGATAGATATTTCTCTAATTCCGCCTAACTTTTCTTTAATCTTTTCATCACCAATATGTCTCAAATCAAGTTTCATACAATCAACTCCAGTCTCATGTTTGAATCCACGGCCTTCTTGAATTTCTGTCATGATTGATCTGGATACAATATCACGTGGAGCTAATTCCATTTTACTTGCAGCATATTTTTTCATAAATCGTTCACCTTTGTTATTTAATAAATAACCGCCCTCTCCTCTTGCACCTTCAGTGATGAGTATGCCAGATGGTAAAATTCCTGTAGGGTGAAATTGCACAAATTCCATATCCTTGAGTGCCATACCAGCACGTAACCCCATATCCAAACCATCAGGAGTTGAGGATAATGCATAAGTTGAAAAGCTATAGAGTCGTCCAGCGCCACCAGTTGCAATGATGAGAGCTTTACCTTTAATCTTGTAAAACGTACCAGATGATAATTCTATGGCAGTAAGTCCCATGAATTTTTTTCCATCATGAATAATAGATGTTGCAAACCATTCGTTTAGATATTCAATATTTTCAAATTTCTGACATGTATCATACAATGTTTGCATCTCAAAGAAACCAACTTTATCTGAGGCATATGTTGCTCTTGGAAAACTATAACCCCCAAAGTTTCTTTGATCAATCCTTCCATCTTCTCTTCTAGACCATGGCATGCCCCAATGCTCTAATTGATGAACTTCTTTTGGCATATCAACACATAATCTCTCAGCCACATCTTGGTCTGCTAGGAAATCACTGCCTTTTACAGTGTCATAAACATGAGATTCGATTGTGTCTCCTTCATCTTCAAATAGTACGGCTGCAGTTCCTCCTTCTGCAGAAACAGAATGAGAGCGCATTACTTGTAATTTTGAAACAATCCCAATTTTCAAGTTGGGGCCTTTTTTGGCAGCTGCAATTGCAGCTCTTAGACCAGCAAGACCAGATCCACATATAATCAGATCAAATTCAACAGAATCTACCATTTTTCAGACAAACTTGCTTGGAGTGGGTTAAATATGTAGTAATTGGCAAGAGTGCTACACAATATTAAAATATATCACTAGTGATATCACTAGTGATGATTTCAGAGTGGTTTCAGAGAGTAGGAAGTTCAGTACCAAGAGGATTTTCAAGATATTTTATTTTAGAGTTATTGAAAAAGAAACCATACACTGGAAAAGAGATAATTGATTACGCAATAAAGCAAAGTAACGGGATTTGGAAACCATCACCTGGGTTGATCTATCCCCTATTAGGTAGACTGTTAGATGAAAAATTAATTGAAGAAACAAAGGGTGGGCAATATCAGTTAACAGACAAGGGATCAGAAACAGCACAAGATGTGGATAAAGTCAACGAAATTGTAAAAAAACAGTTAGATGTTCTTTTTAGATTAGGTAATGTCGGAAGATTTGTTGCGATAGATTTACTTGAAAAGATATCTACCATGGGTTCTATTCTTAGTTCAAACATAACAAGCATGACCGAAGAGGAGACTCAAAGATATAGAAAATTCCTTCAAGATGAGCTAAATAAAATGGATAAAAAAAATATAAAGAAAAAAGGTAAAAAGATCAAAATAGAGTAATTGTTTCTGAAAAGTAAAAATTAATCCGATCATTAGAAAACATCATGGTATCCCTTACTAGACAGCAAAAATCCATAGTGTTTGGTTCATGGCTTGGATGGTCACTTGACGGATACGATTTAGTTTTGATGTTGCTTGTAATTCCATTAATCAGCGTATTATTTTTTCCTGCTGAAGATCCAACATTTTCACTTTTAGCAACATTTGCAGCATATATTATCACATTAATAATGCGACCGTTTGGGGGAGCATTTTTTGGTAATTTTGGAGACAAACACGGAAGAAAAAAAGCAATGATCATTACAAT
>JAOTUX010000068.1 GCA_029863665.1 Candidatus Nitrosopumilus sp. | reverse complement strand
AAAAGCCATTCAAGGTGTAATTCATGTACGAAGTGATGGGAAGAATCTCGTTTTAGGACGAGTGTATGGAAACTCAAAGATTGCAAATCCAGAGAACCCTAATGGATACAATTGGGAATATTATAAGCTCAAATTATAATTTGATTCTCTAAATATAAAATTTTTTTATAATTACATTTTTCTTAATAATGTGAACCGACTTTTATCTGGGTCTATTTCTTCATGCATGTCTACATTGCTTACAATTCTTACCTTGTAATTCATCCATCTCTTGTACATGTTACGATATTTGTGATTTTCATCAATCTGTTTTTCTGTTTCTTCAAACTTTTCACAATTCATAATGTATCTTCCAGCAACTCTGTGCATTTCTGCAACTCCTTTTTCTAATGTCTCTTCATCTAAATAATTTAATAATTGATGTGTAAAAACAAAGTCTATCGAAGAATCCTCATATGGTAAATCTGTTATAGTTCCTTTCCTAAAATTCCCAATAGATAATTTTTCTTTTGCTATGTCTAATGCATTATCATTTAGATCAATTCCATAAATTTGAAATGTATCTGGAAATAACCTCAAATCAATCCCAGTTCCACACCCAATCTCAAGTATACTTGTACAGCGCAAGGATATAGCTAAATCTCTTGTAAATTTTGAAAATTCTTCATTGTACCTTGTTTCATTTCCTTCGGTGTATTTATCCCAAAATTCTTTATCGTAACTCATAAAATTTCTTAAGCATAGCTGTATTTGATGCTAATTGTTTAATGTTGACATTTACATAAAATCATCTTTGTATCAAAAGTACAATCATGCGGACCGTCAGATTTTCCCTGTGTTGGAATTTCTTTCATACAATCTTCGTGTCGTCCTTTTCTACAAAACCAGCAAATCTCTTGAGTATCACCAGCTACACATGAATCCATAATTTTTGAATCTTTTTGTGGGTAAAAAACTTCACTACAATTTAGATAAATGTTAACCATGGCAAAAATCTTTCATCTTTACCCATAGTTACATCTGAAAATGATTTTTGTAATGCTTTGGTAATATTGCCCATCTTTCCATTCCCAATCTTTACTTTGTCAATCTGTGTTACTGATTTTACCTCAGCTGCAGTGCCTGTCATGAAAATTTCATCAGCTGTGTAGAGATCATCTCTTTCTAGATCCCGCTCAATTACAAAACCACCATTTTCTTCAATAATCTGAATCACTCCATCTCTTGTTATTCCTTCTAATCCTCCTGCTGAAAGTGGAGGTGTCTGAATAATGTCATCTTTTACAATAAAGATATTTTCAGCACTTCCTTCTGCTACCTTTCCGTGTAAATTTAACATAATTGCCTCATCGTACCCATTCTCTAATGCTTCCATTCTTGCAAGTGCTGCATTTGCATAGTTTGATGCTGCTTTTGCCTGCATTGGTTGAGATCTTGAATCAATTTTTGTCCAGCTTGATACTTTACATTTTGCTCCAGAAAATTTACCTGCCTTTGATTCTCCCATTTTCCATTCCCAACATGCAATTGATACATCTACTTTGTTTTGTGTAGGAGTTAATCCCATCGTACCATAACCATAATATGCTAATGGTCTGATGTAGCATTCTTTAAGTCCGCTTGATTTTACCGTTTTTATTATTGCATCTGAAATTTCTTTTTTTGAGAATTGCATTTTCATTGAATATAATTTTGCAGATTTGAAGAATCTATCAACATGTTCTGGCAATCTAAATATGGCTGAACCATTTGGTGTGTCATAACACCTAATCCCCTCAAAAATTGATGTTGAATAATGTAGTGCATGAGTTAATACATGAACTTTGGCATCTTTGAAAGCAACTAATTTCCCATTCATCCATATTTTGCCAACCTCCTTCATAGGAGACGAAAAAAACTCTGCTAATTTAAAGAATTATCTTTTAATCCCATTATTTTTAATTTGGAAACTACATATCAGGCTAATGATAATTTACGGGATGGAGTGGGCCTTGGGATTTGTGGCAATAGCCCTATTGATAATAGGTTTAGTTGGTCAGGCTTTTGAGATGAGAAAGATACGCTTGACTACCTATCAAGATACAGAGCTAGCTCCAGCAAATATCTTCATGAATAAGAGAAACTTCAAGTGGTATGCCATACTTGGTATTGGAATCATCTTATGGTATATCGCCGAGCGTACATAAGATCTCTATATAGATCAGCTCTAAATACTAGAAATTACCAGTTATAGTATCGCGTGTTTTGGGTAACGCCGGACTGAATCTAGATAATGGTCCAAGAACAAACCCATAATGGCGGTACTGGTGTAAAGCCCGTAACGCCATAATCTCATTAAATTAAATTGATTTCTGAAATTTCTTGATGTATTGCACTGATTGCTTTTTTTATGTTATCATCAGCATCCTCTACAACAATAATTATGCGTGAAGTTTCCTCTTGTGCATCCATGTTCAAAATATTTAATCCTGCTTCCCCAATCTTTGCACTAGTTCTTGAAGCAACCTGTTGAACTCTCCACATCTCATCTCCAATCAATGTGATCACTCCCCTGTTGTAAGTAATTGTGGCAAGCGAATCAAATCCCAACAAATACTTTTCATTTCTTTTAACATAATCCCCATCTAAAAATAATATTCTAGAAAACTCTATTCCATCTTTTGTAAATGGTGATAAAATTACAAATTCACTATAGCGTTTATCTTTTTCTAATGATACTAATAATTTTTGAATAGAATTTGTCTCAATTCTAAAAATTGCACAATTTTCTTTTCCTGTAACTATTTTTATCGGATGTTCTTTTTGGGCATCTAATGCTCTTTTTATTACAGTTATTTTTTCTGGATTTCTCATATTTGTAATGGTGATTGGCATATCTACCCCATTTTCTACAATTTCTTTTATTGCAATAGGATCTAAGATTTTCATTCCAAACATTCCTGCTAATCTTGCCTCATTATATGATAATTGATTCACATTCCTTAATCCAAATTCTATAATCTTTGGATCTGCAGAAGCTACTGAACTATCTTTCTCAAAGTCTATACTAGTATCATATTTTTTGTGAAACAGTATTCCTAAATCTGCTGCTGTTCTATCTGATCCACCTCGTTCATATGTAGTTGTAATATTGTCTACTGTTTTTCCGATAAACCCTCCAATGGTAACTACCTCATTTTCTTCAACCAACTCTGTCATTTTACCCATCTTTCCTCTTGATTCTGATGTAAGAAAATTCGTTGATTCTATGTTGTTATCTGTGATGATTGGCCAATCTTCAAATCCTATAGATTCAGCCTTGATGTTATTGGTTTTCAGAATGTATTTCATCACATGAGACATCAAAATTTCACCTGAAAACGCAAGTGCTCTTGAACGGATTTCATCTACAAATTTCTTGCTTTCAAATGCCTCATCAAGGGCTTTTTGTGCCTTTTCTAGATGTGAATTGATAATTTCTTGACAATTTTTCTCACTCTCAGAATTTACCATTTTTTGTATTGTTTGATAAGTTGATTTTACAATATCTAAAGATGGAATTATTCCATTTTCTGCATTCTTACCTTGTTCTAAAACTACATCAGTAAGAGAACGTTTTTTTCCATCATGCATTGTTAATGGAGCTGAAAAAACCGCAATTACTTTAGAATCTCTTTTTAAATTGTTAACCCGCTGAATAATTTCTGGAATGAATGTGCCATCTGGTCCTATTGCACTGCCTCCAAATTTGACTACTATCAGATTGGCCATAACATCTTATCAAAATTCAACAGGTATCTATTAAGCATTTGATTTAGTTCATTAATTCTCTAATAATATCTGATGCATTTTTTGCACCATGAGTGTTTATTTGATTTCTTTTTTCTTCTAGTTTTTCTAAAATTAATTCATCAAGTCTATTTACATCCTCAAAAACAAACCCTTCATCTTTTGCGTTATCTTCTTGTTCAAAATGACCCTTTATTGGTATGAATATTGATGGTGTCCCATAGGCATTGGCCTCATCTATGGTTGATTTCCCAGCTAGAGAAATTAACAAGTCTCCAGCAAAAATTAGTTCATGTAAATTATCTACAAATCCCAAATTTCTGACATTTTTAAATTTTTTAGTAACTGCAGGACCTGATACCAAAATTATATCAATATCCTGATTAATTTTTGAAATTGCTTCTAGTGCATTTTCAATTAAAAATATTCCAGCATTAGTTCCTCCTATGGAAATTACAATTGTTTTTTTTTCAAATGAAAATTTTTTCCGTAATTCATTTCTTGAGAAACTTGTCTGTCTAACTATTGAACCTACTCTTTTGATATTACCCTGGTCATCTCCATTTTCAGGAATAATAACTATGTCACATTTTTCAATTATTGCTCGCATTGACTTGTTCATCTTTTTTTCAATCAATGATGTTAATCCTTTTGTGAAATGAGTCTCTAAAACATCTGTAATTAGTACTGTTGGGATCTTCATATTTTGCGCAACAGTCAATGATGCAAAATCTTCATCACTGATTACCAAATTTGGATTATCTGCTTGTAAAATTCCCTGTGAGATATTTTTACAATCTTTGTAATATTGATAATAATTCCACAGCCATTTTGCTGAATTTTTCAGTGTACCGTTTTTGATAATAAATGATGGTGGATTGTATACGTCTTGAACCTTCAAACCTAAATTCTCAAGAATTTTTGCAGCTCCGCTACCTGTCACAAAATTTGTTAAAACATTTTCAAATTCTCCTGCAATAGCAATGTCTCTAGTAACATGACCCAATCCAATCGGACTGGAAAAAAAATTAAAGACATTCATGAATTCTTTAAACTTTTTATCAAATTTCTAGATTGTCCCATGTCTCAAAGTTTAAATGGTTTTCACAAAGGTATGTTTCTGGGCTCATAGTCCAGGTCGGTTATGACGTCGCCCTTACACGGCGAAGATCCGGGGTTCAAATCCCCGTGGGCCCATGTAATCTTTTTTTGAATTTCAAATAGTATGTATTCATGTATAAGTTATGGAAATTTCATTAGAAAAGGTTAGATGATTATTTGGAGATGAATTATTTTAATGATTAATTTTGATAAATGGATTCCTTTACACAATAAACTACGAATAACAGGGTTTGTAATATCTCCTATTCTATTTACCTTGATTATTTCTTATCCTGTGGAAGGATTAGCATTTGAGGCCAAACTTGTTTTAGGATTGGCAGTATGGATGGCAATATGGTGGGCTACTGAAGCTATCCCGTTTTATGTTACTGCGTCGATTCCATTGTTTGTATTTCCATTGTTTAATGTGGCAGACATTGACAAAATAATTTCTGCATATGGCGACAAGTTAGTATTTTTACTGATGGGTGGATTTTTGGTTGCAAAGACGATAGAAAAAGTGAATCTTCACAAACGATTTGCACTAAACACTCTGAAAATTGTAGGAACAAAACCAAAAAATATCATTTTAGGATTCATTATTGTCACAGGATCTATGAGTGCTGGCATTACAAACACCGCAACCACCCTACTGATCCTCCCAATTGCAATTGCCGTGATCTCACAAGTAGATGTTGCACAGAAAAAAAGATTTGCAACTTACCTAATACTGTGTATTGCATATGCTGCCAGTCTGGGAGGAATGTCCACTCTGATTGGCACTGCACCTAATGCACTTTTTGCTTCTTTAAGTGATTCACTTGCAGGTGTTGAGATAATTTTCTTTGATTGGATGTTAGTTGGAATTCCACTTAGTGTTGTTTCTCTTTTTGTATTATGGATATACATGACCACATCTGCAAGATTGGATAACAGCAAACCAATATTGAAAAACAAAAATATTATCACCGAAGAATTAAGAAATCTTGGAAATTGGAGCAAAAATGAAAAAATTGTTCTGATAGTATTTGCAGCAACTGCAATTACATGGATTACTAGAGGACTATTCTGGAAAGAATTGATTCCTTTTGTGGGAGATCATGTGATAGTTCTAGTTTCAGTAACTGCATTGCTTTTGTTACCCTCAGGACAAAAGAGGCAGCGTTTGTTGGATTTGAGAACTGCAAGTAAAATTCCATGGGGGTTTTACTACTGATA
>JAOTUX010000067.1 GCA_029863665.1 Candidatus Nitrosopumilus sp. | reverse complement strand
TGTTATTTGACACTTAATTGCTTTATTCTACGCACTAATTATCTTTCTCAATGATTGTCTTCATCAAGTAGTATTTCATATTGGGCTCCATCTATTTAGTAATTCATGTTAAAAAAACTATGACGAAGACCGTAGGTAGTTCAACACACAAGAAAATATTTCATTATGACTCAAACGAATCTATAATACAAATAAACAATCTTACAGATGGATATGTTAAAAAAATAATAATTTATAAGAATAATTTAGAGTATAGAATTAAATTCAAAATATCTACAAAATCAACAGATTCTGAAGATATAGCGGAGGTAATAGTTCTAACTAAAACACAGTCAATCATGCGTCATTTGAAACTTATGGATAACTTGTCTCTGAATTCTTCAAATAAGTATGACATCTCTGAAGAATTTGACGAGAAAGGTAATCTGAAATACAAGGCAATTAGAAAACATCTACATGAAGATCGTTTTACCACAATTACAGAAATTGGAAAAGAAACAAAAAAAATAATCAATTTACTTTATCGTACAGAATTCAAATCTAATGACAGCAGTACGTATGTGTACGTGATACAAGAAGGATATGAGCAAATTGATTATGATGATAAAGGTAATCAGCTTAATTATGAAAAGATATATTTCAACAAACATCCAAAGAAAGAAAGAAATTCAAAATACTATGAATCATATTATTTTCCCACACAAATATGGAAATTTCTGAAAATTAAATAGTAGAAATAACTATTTAGTTTGAGTTCTAATATGGGGGTTTTATTTTCTAAATTAACTGCAAACAAATAATGTCATAAATATAACAAAAAGAAGTATAAAAATTATGGAGTAATTGAGATTGTTCTAGTTGGCATGATGATGATAATAGTTTTGTTTAAGAAGAAAAAAATAGTTAATTAATTAATTAGTTAGCTTCTAAACTTTCCTTCCTTGTGAGGTTTGCACTCAACTAGTAATACTCCGCCTGTCTCATCTATTGTACAACCACATTGTAGTTCCATGAAATGATATTATTGTATAATTGATTAAACAATTTGTATACGTTTTATGTTGAGTTGTAATGAGTACATAATTTACATAGATCTGATTCTCTTGTGATCAATCCTACCAAATTCATATTAACTTGAACATTATTCAAGCATCATATACAATGGCACCACAAGTATACTATACTGTAGTAAAGGCAATAACATCAAAGAAATTATCAGAACCATTCACACCAATTCAGGCAATCAAAATTTGCAGGCCAAAAAATAAAGACGTATTTAGAAAGATCTTCTCAGGCTATAGACGTGGTAACCCGAATGGATATCCACCATTATTCATACAGCTAAAGAACGGAACCTACAAGGCAATCAGACCATTTAAGAAATAACTGATAGATATATGATCATTTGATAATTTTATGATTGATAGTTTTTGATTTTTGTTAAATTACAGTTCTTGAGGGAATTCATCAAAGTCCTCATATCTTGACAGACAGTCTCCGATTCTCCTAAAGAGAATCCTAATCTGTACGATAGTACAATAGTTAGCCCTATTGCCTTAACAGGCGGTCATAGATCCTCCTCAAGAGGATCAAAGAACTGTATGAACTGATTTTTAGAAATTTGATATTATAGATGTGTTTAGAGTTTCATAATCTTGTATAGAATCATGAATCAAAAATGCTTGATTTTTCTTGAAAAAGTAAAAAATCTAATTTCTCTATTTCTCTGATAATCTTCTTGAGGTCAGATTTTGTAATTGAATGGTTATATCCTTCATGTGTAATGACGTTACGAACTTCCTTGATTCCTTTAAACATTCTTAGTTGTAAAGATATGTCTCGATTCTCTTTTTCTTTGATTAACTTGATTAGTAATGGAATTAATTCATCATGTTTTTTGTTTTTCGTTGATTCTCCTAAGTATGCAATTTTCTTTTTAACTAAATTTTCATATAATTGAATTGATCCTAAACACATAAACCAATTATGATCAAAACCGAATCTTCTTTGTACTAAATTTGTTGCTCTAATCAACTCATTATTATCCAAAGTAGTTTCCATATTTTGAAATCCATGTTGGATCTGTTCACCTATCAATATGTAGAGATAACGTTCTAGTTGTTTTTTATTTAGAGATGCACTAAATATGTCATTAATAATTTTTGAGTAATATTGCTGGTTAATTTTTTCAATTTTCTTGTATTTCTCATATTCTTTTGGATTTGTAGAGGCGTTGAATACCATATCACTAAACTGCTCTAGTATTCTATAATTGTCGGGTTGAAAAGATTGAGAAATTTCTTCCATCCATTTTTTAAATTCGTTATCCGAACATGATTTTATATTATTCAATAAAATTTCAACTCCTTTCCTTTGTATTCTTAGCATTACTTCAGCTTTCTGGACAGGATCTTTTTCATTCTCTAACAATTTCATCTCGATTTTAGTAACAGATGCCATTTGTTTCAAAATTTTTTTTAAGATTGATTCATTCTCCAATAACGAATTCATATTTTATCTCAAAAAAAGACTTTTGCATTTCCATTCAAGATTATGAAAAATTCCTAACTAGCATACCTACAAGTCTGCTTTCTTTCTGATCAGTACATCTAATGGTCCCCAGGGATTTATTTATGAGATAGAAAAATCATCTTCAAGTCAGTAAGATATACCAAGAATCCTGATGTAGTTTGTTAGAATGTAATGAAAATTTAATTAACCCACGAAAAAATATCGCATGTTGTCTAAATCTTGTTTTGTTATTTCGCCCATAGGTCCGACAGGAAGTATTATTAGAGAAAAAGCTGATGATCTACTAAATAATTTAATTATACCTGTTTTGAATGAATTAGGCTATAAAGTAATACGTGCCGATAAACTGGATACACCATTTCCAATCACTAAGGAGATCGTCAAATATGTAGACGAATCAGATTTAGTTATTGCAGTTATTTCTGATCATAACCCAAATGTGTTTTATGAACTTGCTGTGAGGAATGCAATTGAAAAGCCTATAATTTTATTGAATAAAAAAGATGATAAAAAATCGCCTTTTGATCTTCAAGATAAACGAACCATTCAGTATTGTGAGGAATGTATGTCTACACATTTGTCTGAAGATAATGCCAAGAATCTAGAAGATACTAAGATCCAATTAAAAAAACAAGTAGAAAATGCTGAAAAACACCCTAAAGATGCTTCTGAATCTATGTTGTCACGCTATTTACAACTTCCAAAACGTCTTTCAAATTGTGAAAATGAACAAACTCTTTTAAAAAATAACCATGCGTCAGAAAAAAAGAAAATTACAAATCGCTCAATCCTTCTGATCTTGATAATTACATTCGTTTTTATTTTTAGTTTTTTTATGATTTTCTTAAATTGGCAAAATGACTATGATGATTTACAAATTACCTATGGTACTTTGTTAATTGGTTATGAAGACATGGAAAAAAATTATTCTCAAATGCTTAGAGAAAAACAACAAGAAATAATTGAAATTCTAATCTATAGAGAAATTCAAAATCTTATTGATCATTCAAATGTTTACACTATGATGTTCACAAATGGTTATCAAATTGGTCAAGCTTCCACACAATTTTCAAATGCCATTTTACAAGAATATGCACAACTTTCTATGTTTATGCCAAATGTGCAAACAGGAGATACCTTGGCATATGTGTATGTTATGAAACCCGATCCCGCATGTGAAATAATTCTTTATGCCTACCTAGATACAATGAAACGAGAGAAAAATGAGGGGCGTCTATTAGAATCATGTTACATGATGAGAGATAATGATCTGGTTCTTACTAGTATGTATCCCACAACAGGTACTCAAAGTTTTGCTAATGCGTTAGCAAAAAAAATTGATCTTGATCCTAACACCCAAGGTTATGATTTGATTATTGCCAGTGCTATAGATTGGGATCGCTTTTCAAATAACATGCAAAGAGCTATCACCCTAGATGACGTTCGGTTCGTTTTGGTTGATTCAGGTGATTTTGTTGTTGCTGATTGTGACAAAAATAGCTGCAAAAATGTTAAACATCAGGCACAATCTACAAAAGAATTTTCTGCCATGTCTGTTGCAAAAAAATATGATTCTGATGAATATTCTCAGTATGAGAATCATTCCAAGGCTTCATTCTTAAATGATAATAATCTGGAAGTTTATGGTATACTGAATTATGTGTTGTTGAGTGATTGGAAAATATACATACATTATAATTAACAAGAACTAATTTTTAAAAACGAAAATATTTTTGGCACTTTTCTTATGATCCTCAAATAACGATTAAGAAGAAAACTAGTTGATTTTCCCTTTTATTATAATGACAATACCATTCCGTGAAGATAAAATGTCCCAACTGTTCACACCAATTTTCACCAACTGAGGATGAGATTTACCTTGATTATTCTATAAACTATGACAATGATTCCAGATTTGTCTGGGAGCGATTACCCATTCTTAAATCCGTATGGAATGATGAGTCAAAGGATGATGTTTCTGAATCATGAATGGAATTCTGTTTGTCTTTCTTTGTGTGATTGGTATAACATATCATGTGACGTTTTACCATCTTCCTAGAATAATTAGAAAGTGATCGTATTGAATCCAAAACATTCTGTAGTATTTTTTAGTGCAGGTGTCATCTTGATATTGTTTTTAATCATAATAGGTGTTCCAATTATTATTCCAGTAGCACAGCCGCAGACTGGTGATTCACCAAATGAAATGCAAGATGATGGTAAATCAAAGGAAAACATTGTACAAACAAAACCAGTTGAGCAGATGAATTGCTCAGAATTAAATCAATTCATCACATCATTTGAGAAAGGATGGGGTAATGCCATAACGCTATACAATGAAAACTACACGTAGAACTTTTCCTTTTAAGTCAATGAATCATACTCTCTTGTGAATTTTGCAATCATTCTGTTTATCTTACTAGTATCAGGAACGTTTGCCATTCCACTAAATACCCAAGTGGCTGATGCTCACAGGGTTTTGCTATACACAAAATCACAAACCAATGGGTCTGGTGATGACCACACTCCGCCAACTACAAGGGAGAGGTGCTTTGTCACAGTTACAGTAAATGTCTATTCTGCGCATCATGGACCATTCCATAGAAACAATCCTGACAAGACATTCTATCCAGGCGATGCACTGGAATACCAGACAATTGTTACAAATAGTGGCTGTATTGCAAATTCTTTGCATGGTTGCAAACTTGATTCGTCTTTTTCACTTGCAGCACCAAAGAATAACCTTGGCTGTAATGCAGGGGATAGTAGCACGTGGGGTTCTACTGGTGATTTTGGTGTTGCAGAGGTAATTCCAACATATTCGGGTGATACAATATGGATTGAAAAAGGAGGGTTTGCATTACAAAGAGTATGCCATGTGTCAAATACTGGAAAAACAATCTGCTCTGCAGTACCAGTGTATGCCTCTGTGACACAACCTGTACCTGGAATTATCCCAAATCTTACAGTTGACATGTGGAGTATAGGTGAAGAGTTTACAGATTACCAGAAATATCTCTCAAGGAATCTTGATGAATCCTATTATGTCTGGGATGCAATCAATGTGGTTCACAATCCTCACTATCTGTGGAAGAACGAAAGAGTTGGGACCATCTTTATACAATATGAAAAGATTCATGATCCTTTAGTTTTAGAAGATGAATTCTTTTGTGATTTAGCATCTTGTGCAAATACAATGTCACTTTCAGGCTTTGAGGACTGGAGTGGAACATTTGACTATGGTGGTGGCAATACTGTATTCAATGCAACAAGTATTGCAGACTATGGGGAGCATGAGATAAAATACATCGCAAGACTGTACAACATTGCACCACAAATTGATCAGACTGAACAGTTTATCCGAGAACTGGTGGTGGAGTATGACCCCATTTATGACGCATACGTGTTTACTGTACTACAAGATGACGGCAAGATTGCCTTTGAAGATAGGATAGGATATGCGCTGCACTATTTCGGATCAGAAAGTTCAGCTGCAAACCCTGATGATACCATTGGAGTACACGAGGACAGACGTTCAAAGATTAATGATTATTTCTTTTCTTCATGGGGT
>JAOTUX010000066.1 GCA_029863665.1 Candidatus Nitrosopumilus sp. | reverse complement strand
TCACCTATGCTGGAGAAGAAGCCTCAAAAAGTAAAAATGCTGGAAATATTGTCAAATCCGTGGCTGAGATTCTTGGCGGTGCAGGCGGAGGAGATGCAAAATTTGCTCAAGGAGGAGGAAAAGACACATCTAAAATAGATGATGCAATAGCCAAAGCAAAATCAATGATTTGGGGATAAGGGGAAAAGTATGGAAATTAACTGGACAGAGATTGAGAACAAATGGAGAAGTAAGTGGATTGAAAACAAAGATTTTGAGGCAAATCCAAATGAGAAACCAAAAAAATTTATCACAGTTGCATATCCATATCCTAATTCACCTCAACATATAGGACATGGTAGAACATACACATTAGCTGATGTTCATGCACGGTTTTACAGAATGCAGGGATATAACGTATTATTTCCAATGGCATTTCATTATACAGGAACTCCAATTCTTGGAATGGCAAAGAGGGTAGAGGCAAATGACAAAGAACTAATCGATAATTTAAAAAATCTCTACGGAGTCCCAGAAGAATCAATCAAAGAATTTGTAGAACCAATAAAAATTGCAGATTACTTTCATGAAGAAATCAAAACAGGAATGATAGAGATGGGTTATTCCATTGATTGGAGACGAGAGTTTACAACGATTGACCCAGTGTATAGTAAATTTATAGAATGGCAAATAAACACACTACGAGAGAAAAATCTAATCATTCAGGGTTCACATCCAGTTGGTTGGTGTCCAAAGGATCAAAATCCAGTATCACAACATGATACACTTGGAGATGTTGAACCAGACTTCACAGAATATGTCATAATAAAATTTAAGTTTGAGGATTACATAATTCCAACTGCAACATTAAGACCTGAAACAGTTTTCGGAGTAGTTAATCTTTGGGTAAACCCAGAAATAATTTATAAAAAAATTACAGTAGATGATGAAAAATGGATTGTAAGTCTAGAGTGTGCATACAAGTTAGAATTTTTAGATAAAAAAATAACATATGATGGAGAGATTAAAGGCTCAGAATTAATTGGAAAATCAGTTACAGTTCCACACAGAGAAGAATCAATCATAATGCTTCCTGCAAATTTTGTTGAAAGTGGAACAGGTACTGGAGTAGTAATGTCAGTTCCAGCACATGCACCATTTGACTATCAAGCATTAGAGGACATAAAAAAGACACATCTTGAGCCGGAATTATTCACCAAGATCAATCAAATTGTGCCCATTTCAATCATAGAGACTGAAGGATATGGAGAAAACCCAGCAAAAGAAGCAGTAAAGAAGTTTGGAGTAGTTGACCAAAATGATCCAAAATTAGAGGAAGCAACAAAGGAGGTTTATGGAAAAGAATTCTACGGTGGAAAACTAAAATCAAATACAGAAAAGTTCTCTGGAATTAAAGTAGCATATGCAAAAGATACAATAAAAGATTGGTTAATTGAGAATAAACATGCAGATATCTTACTAGAACTTACAAACACACCAGTAAAGTGTAGATGCGGTGCAGAATGTGTCGTTAAAGTTCTCAATAATCAGTGGTTTCTAAACTATGGAGACAAAGACTGGAAAAAATTAGCTACTAAATGCTTCGATAAAATGAATATTTTACCTCAAGAAATAAAATCAGAGTTCAACTATGTTATTGGGTGGCTACGAGAAAGAGCATGTGCAAGACAACATGGACTTGGGACAAAATTACCATGGGATAAGGATTGGATCGTAGAAAGTCTATCAGATTCTGTAATATACATGGCATATTACACAATATCAAAATTTGTAAATGATAAAACAATAACCGCCAAGAACCTATCAAAAGAATTTTTTGATTATGTATTTTTAGATAAAGGAAATGTAAAAAAGATCTCTGAAATTACAAAAATATCAGAAGATACAATAAATGAAATCAAAAAAGAGTTTCAATATTTTTATCCAGTTGATTCAAGACATTCTGGTCGAGATTTAGTTCCAAACCATTTGACATTTTTTGTTTTAAATCATGTTGCAATATTTCCAGAGAGTAATTGGCCTAAAGAGATTGTAGTCAATGGTTCAGTACTCATGAATGGTTCTAAGATGTCAAAGAGTATGGGAAATATTATTCCATTAAGAAAGGCAATACAAGATTATGGTGCAGATCCTATAAGATTAGCAATAATAATTTCAGCAGAACTGCTTCAAGATGCTGATTTTAACATGGAGTCAGTATCAGGAATTCAAAATAAAATAGAATCATTATATCAAGAATGTTCAAGACTCAAGGAAGATAAAATTGAAAATCTTGAAGCAGAAGATAGATGGATTTTATCTAAAACTCAAAATATGATATTGCAAGTAACTACTGCAATTGAAAAGATGAGACTACGAGAAGCTCTACATGACATTTTATTTGCATTTGAATCAGACTTGAACTGGTATATGAAAAGAACCAAGGCAAAAAATAGAGAAAATATTTCAGGAATACTACATCAAATAAACTCTATGCGTGTTGCGATGCTTTCACCATTTGCTCCACATATTGCAGAAGAGATGTGGGAGAAGCTTGGCCATTCAGGGTTTGCATCTAGATCAAGATGGCCAGAGTTTTCCCAAGAAGACATAGATGCAGCTGCCATTCAATCTGAAGAATTACTAAAATCAACAATAGATGATGTTTCAAATATTCTCAAAGTTACAAAGATTACCCCACAAAAGATTACAATCTATACTGCAGACTCTTTTAAATCCAAAATATATCACAGTATTTTAGAAAAAGTGATGGTAGGACAAACAAACATGGGATCTGTAATGAAAGAACTGATTGCGAATCCAGATACTTCAGACGTGAAAAGAATTCCAGATTTTGTCCAAAAGACAATAAAAGATATTTTGTCTGAACCAACTGAGATTAGACAAAAAAAATTAGAATCAAAGGAGTTTGATGAGAAAAGTTTTCTTGTAGATGAGTTAACTGAATTAGGGGAAAAAGACTTTGGTGTAGACATTCAAATCTTTTCTGAATCAGATTCAAACCTTTATGATCCTAAAGGAAAGGCAAGACATGCCAGGCCATTTAAACCAGCAATTTTAATTGAATAAGGGTAGTTGAGCTTAAGATCAACTCCAAAGGATGTTGATGACAGATCCTTGCTTAAGATCAGCAACTTAGCGTTCTCTGATGACAGCAATTATCTTAAGGTCTGAAACGGTTGTAAACAGACGAAAGACCACCTTTTCAAAAAATCTACTCAATTTTGATATTTAACTGACACTACTTTTTCCTACTAATAAAAAACCATCAAAGATAGGGTAGTGGAATTTTCAGATAGTATATTTATTAGGCATAGATTAATCGCAAAATATCTTGAAGATAGCAGTTATGGGGATGGGGGTAGCAGGCTCTTATCTCATGGCAAGATTAAAGAATTCTGAATACGAGGTAGTTGGATATGAAAGGATGACAGAAGAAAGACATGATTCTATTTGTGCATGGGGAACAATTAAACCAGTACTAAACGAATTTTGTAAAAAGACTGGAAGAGATTTCAATAATTTTCTAATTCACGATGGTAGAAACATGCATGTTAAGATGAATAATGATGTGAAATTTGATATTGGATTAAAAGGATTGTGTACATATAATAAATTAGGATTAATTAAAGATTTTATCAAAGACTGCAATGTAGTTTACGGTCAACCACCAAAGCTTGAAGAATTAGAAAAAGAATATGACATGATTGTTGATTGTACAGGATTTCACAGAGTGTATCTACCAAAACTAGAAGAGGATTTTTTCCTACCAACATATGAATACAAAGTTGAATATGAAAATGGAGTACCATACGATGATTTCTACATTGAACCATTTCCTGGAATGTCAGGATACTTTTGGTATTTTCCATTAGGTGAAAAATGGGCACATATTGGGGCAGGGGATTATAATAAAAATCACATAAAGGCAACAGATGAATTTTTACAAAAACACGGAGGAAAAGTAATTGCAACTAAAGGACGTCCAATTAGATTAGCAACACCAGATAGATGTAAACCATATTATTCAGGTAAAGTAGTTGGTGTCGGAGAATCAATTGGGACAGTATATGCTCTTTTAGGCGAAGGAATCATTCCATCAATGCAGTGTGTTGAGATTTTCTTAGAGAACATGCATGACTTTAAAGCGTATGAAAAAGCAGTTGAAAAGCACTACAAAGTTTATGCTAAGGTGTTTAACTTTGTTAGAGCAAAAATTCACAAGGATTTTAATTTTTTCAAAGCATTACCTGATTTTCTAGCAATATTCAGATATATGAAAAAGAATGAAGACAGATTTGGAATGGATATCAAAATAGCTGACTTGATGAAAGTAGCAAAAGCCTAACTAAAACTAACTGAGCCGAAGCCCTCCCTATTAGTTCGATTTGAAGCCATATTGTAATCATAGATTATTTTTGAATATTCCTTAAATTCTTCTTTCATAGAGTCTAAAGTCTCTGCAAGATAAAATCCAGGACAATCACCAGTAAACTGATAAGTTGCATGGACACGTGCAATTCCTTTTTCATTTTCTAACCAACTTGAAAAAGGATAAAGATAACACACTCCAGGTCTGTCAGGATGCATACTACACCCGCCTTTTTCATCTAAAAACCTACAGGATATATGAGTTCCATCATCTTGTGTAGTTTCATCATTTTTTCTTTTGAGGTTAATGGTAGTCATAGTAGTCATCTGTCCTGATGGACCTGGCTCCTGATAAGTTACAGTAAGAGTTTCATTTTTTATAAAATCTGAAGGTTTTTGATATTTCAAACCTTTACCAATAGTAATTAGATCATCAGATGTCAATGGAAGCCTTCCTTGTCGATCACAACAATTGTGACAATCAGGCCAATAACATTTCCATAAAATATATTTTTTTTCAGAATTCAAGTAAGGCACATGAAAAATTACATCTTTAACTTTGATTGGGTAATCAGATACATCAGTAATTTTACCAAGCATGAATTTTCGTAAAATTGGATCAACATCCCAATCCTTTTCCAACAAATTAAGAGATTCTTCAATTTCGTTTTGAGACAACTATTAAGTTATAGCACATTTTGCAGATGTTATTAATGTTGAGTGAAAAAGGAAAATACGCTTCAGCAACAGAAAACAGGAGATTTGTGTGGGCGGAGATTATTTGGCCTTTGATTTTAGAGATTAACGATGTCGCATTTTCATTAAAACAATATCAAAAAAAACGGGATCAAATATGTAAAGAAAAAAATGTAACAATGACAATCACATCAAGAGGATTAGTTTCATTGATGCAAAAAGGAATTTTATTAAAGGAAAAAAATATCTATTCAATTCATTTCAGATTAATTCCATACATGAGATTAAAAGCAGACTGTGATTATGCTACTGCCATTCATGAAGTTAGAATTAAGTAATTCAGCAAATGATTATATTCTGAAACATCAGAATTTGCATTGGTAGCCCGATAGTCTAGCGGTCAAATAATATTTTAGATCAAGGATTCTGCCCTCTGGATCTCAAGAGTGGATAGGCGGAGACGGCAGTTCGAATCTGCCTCGGGCTACTGGAATAATTTTATCTTGATGCTTGGGCTATACGTTCTAACTCATTTTTCTTCTTTACAGAAGGAGCACTTGGATCATTAGATGCTGCAAGTATAAGTTGTTCAGCCATATGTTCTTCAATAGGTTTTGGATTAGAAAAAGTTGCTTCTTTAATTGCATCGGAAATGAATTTTAGAGCCAAATCAACTCGTCTAATTGGAGCAACATCAACAGATACATGATATACGGTACCACCATAAACTATTCTAGTAGTATCTTCGTTAGGTGCAGAAAATTCAATAGCTCTAACTAAAACTTCAACGGGATTTCGTCCAGTTTTCAGGGAAATGATTTCAAATGAAGTTTTTACAGTATTGAGAAGTTTAGTTTTTTTACCAGTCATTCTACCAGTATTCTTTGCATATTTTTTTCCAAAATGCATTGTTTTGTTAATTAATCGTTCAACAATGTTAACATCAGCTTTGTTGAATCTCTTAAGTGCGGAGCGGCCATAGGTATATGGTAAAATTTGTTTTCTCAATGATATAGAAGTCTTCAATCCAGGATCATTGATCTCAATATCAGACAAATCCCATTTTCTAAATAATAATAAATTCTTTGTTTGAGTCATGATTATCTCCTTGGTTTCTCTTTCTTTCCGATTACTAACTCATGA
>JAOTUX010000065.1 GCA_029863665.1 Candidatus Nitrosopumilus sp. | reverse complement strand
CTTTGAAAAGATTGAACAAAAACAAATTCGTGCATCGATTAAACCTCAACAAGTACATCATATTGCACAGGCATTTGATGGAACCGGAAAGGAACTTCTTGACAAATATGATGAAAGAGGAGTATCTAGAGAACTAATCAGAGAATTAGGATTGGAGAATTCCATGGAGCAGAGTTTAAAGGAGTTAAGTGGAGGAGAGTTACAAAGAATTGCAGTAGCTGCTGCTGCATCAAAAGATACAGAGTTTTATTTTTTTGATGAACCATCTTCATACAATGATGTTTTTCAAAGAACAGGTGTAGCTCGAGTAATACAAAATTTGGCAAGAGTTGGAAAAAGTGTGATGGTAGTGGAACATGATCTTACATTACTTGATTTTCTAAGTGACTATATCGAAGTATTATATGGCGAACCTACAGCATATGGGATTGTTTCAAATATTCTATCAACTAAAGTTGGAATCAATGTTTTCCTTGATGGATATTTACCAAATGAAAATGTCAGATTTAGAGATAAGAAATTTTCCTTTGATATATCATCTTCATCTACGGATGTATTCCAAGAAGGAAGTGCAATTGTTACATATCCAAAACTGGAGAAAAAATACTCTTCATTTTCAGTAACAATTGAACCGGGTCAAGTAAGAAAAGGAGAAGTTTTAGGCATAATGGGTGCAAATGCTCTTGGAAAAACAACTATGATGAAGATGATTGCAGGAGTGGAAAAACCAGATTCAGGTAGTGTTGATAAAAAAATAAAAATAGCATACAAACCACAGTATCTTCAAAATGACATTGACATAGAAGTCATATCAGTATTAGACAAAGCAAATGGCAATCCAGTGGAAGGTAGTATGGAAGAAGAACAGATACTAGAGCCATTAAAAATTAAAAAACTTTACAATAAATCAATTAAGAAGATTTCTGGAGGAGAATTACAAAAGGTTGCAGTTGCATCGTGTTTATTACAAAAAGTAGATTTGTACGCATTAGATGAACCTTCGGCATTTTTAGACGTGGAGGATAGAATTGCGGTCGCAAAATTTTTACAAAAATTTGTTCGTTCTTTTGGCAAATCAGCAATAATTATTGATCATGATTTACAGTTAATGGATCTAATTTCTGATACCATGGTGATTTTTGAAGGGGAGTCAGGTGCGGCAGGTCAAGCTACATCCCCAATGCCTAAAGCTGATGCCATGAATAGATTTCTAAAATCATTAGACATGTCATTTAGAAGAGATGAGAAAAGTCTCAGACCTCGTGTAAACAAACTAGAAAGTAGATTAGATAAAGATCAGAAAACATCTGGAAATTATTATTATAAAAAATGACTCGGATGTTAAAAAAAACATTAGAGAATATTCTCACATTAAAAGAAAGTGATGAATTAATTTCGGCATTTGATCAGATTGGAAGTATAATCATTGTAAGGATTCCAGAATCTCTTTTATCAAAGAAAAGAATTATTGGAAAAACTTTGCTTGACGAGGTAAAAATTGCTAAAAGTGTATTTTATCAAGCATCAGCAGTAGAAGGAGATTTCCGTACAAGAAATCTGGAGATTCTTGCAGGAGAAGACAATACTAGGACAGAATACAAAGAGTTTGGATGCAGATTCATTGTGGATGTTGAAAATGCATTTTTTTCTCCTAGGCTGTCTACGGAAAGGGAAAGAATCGCAAATTTGATTCAGGATGGTGAAATTATGACAAATATGTTTGCAGGGGTGGGAATGTTCTCCATAATGGCTGCAAAAAGGAAGAAATGTACTGTTTATAGTTTAGATATCAATCCAATTGCATCAAATCTCTGTGAAGAGAATACTAAATTAAACAAGCTTGCTGGAGAAGTAATTTCAATTAATGGAGATGCTGCAAAAATTATCAAAGAAAAACTAATGGATAAATCAGATAGAACATTAATGTTATTACCTGAAAGATCTGATGAGTTTTTAGAGTCTGCAATCAATACAACAAAAGATGGAGGCATAATCCATTATTATTCACATATTCATGCAGATAAAAAATCAAATGCAAGTAAACTTTCAGAGGAGCATTATCTTCAAGTTACACCAGTACGGTCAGAAATTTTAGATTCAAAAATTGTTAGAGCTGTAGGTCCAAGATATTATCAAACAGTAGTGGACGTAAAGATTTCCAAATAAATCATCTTATGTGATTGATGCAGGTGAAGGTTTTGTTGTTGCCATAACATATCCAATCCATGCAACAACTCCAAGTATTCCTCCTGCAATCATCAATACAGACAACTGCAATACAATAGGACTCCATTCAGAGAGCATTAACAAATATGCATAAAGAAAAAACCCACCAATACAAAGGACAAAAATAGTAATTCCCATTCCTTTACGTTTGTCCATAATGTAGAATTTTTTTGTGAGTTATTTATTGGTTTGAACTAATCTAATTCAATTGCCATAAGATATGCATCTTCACCATCTCGATAGTACGCGTTTAATTGTTGTCTAATTACAAATCCAAGTTTTTCATATAGTCGGACAGCATCATTATTGCTACATCTTACCTCAAGATAAAATTCATCACATTTTCGAAGTTTCACACCATTGATTGATTCTTCAACAAGTGCTTTTCCAATACCTTTTTTTCTATAATCATCAAGAACTGCAATAGATACTACATGACCCTTTTTGACAAAACCCAATTTCTTAAAATTTGAAAAACCATATTCAGTTTTACACATAATATAACCAACATGTTTACCTCCAATTTCTGCAACTATGAATGCTTCAGGAAGTTCCGCAAGTAAGCTTTCATAGAAATAATCAGAATAATGTTCAGGAAGAGTTTTCAAGTTAATTTCCATTACAGGAATCAGATCGCTAGGTTCTGTTCGTCTAATATTACAATCTCCAAGTTGTCGAAGAATAACTTGCATGTTATATGATTATGAGTATCAATATTTAATTTTAAACCAAAAGACCATTTAATGGAGAATTTATTCCTAAAAATGTGGAAGAATCATCACAAGAAGACGTTATTTCATTAGTAAATTCAATATTTCAAGTTAGTAATTTTACAAAAACAGAATTTTCGTTAGAATTTAGAATAGAAGATTTAGAATTTAAATCAAAATTTGAAGAATTGGCAAGAACATTAGAAATTATGAATTATGTTTGTAAGCTAGAGAATGTAGAAAATAACAAGTACATAATTATCCAGAAATTACCAGTTAGAAAGCAAAGGAAATGGTTAAAGTCAACATGGATCCCAAGAGTGCTCTTTGGAGTTGTAATTACTTTTGTCATGATTGATGGATACTATAGAACAGAAGAATTCAATACCATTGCATACATTGGAGACCCTCTAGAGATGGCAGTGATATACACATTATCACTTTTGGGAATTTTAGGAGTACATGAATTAGGACATCTTATTGCATCTAGATATCATAAATTAAGTACAACATGGCCATACTTTATTCCAGGTATTCCAATATATGGACTAGTTCCAACTTTTGGTGCAATTATCCAGTCAAAAGGACTTACAATTAATCGAGAAATTTTATTTGATGTTGCTATTGCAGGCCCTATTGCAGGATTGGTAATTGCAATTATAGTTTCATTGTATGGTGCATATACATTACCAATTATAGAATCTACAGACGTACAACAATTCAGTGAAGATGGTGGGAATATCATGGGGTTGCCATTTGGGAATCCGTTGCTATTTCAAGGTGCATTATCTGCGTTTGGGAAAGAATCACAATTTGTGTTGTATACTCCAGTATTGTGGGCTTCATGGATTGGATTTTTGATAACATTTCTGAATCTACTTCCAGCATCTCAATTAGATGGAGGGCACATGGCAAGAACATTACTAGGTGCTAAATGGCACAAATATGCAACATATGGAAGTTTAGGAATTTTAGTTTTGTTAGGATTTTGGATGTTTGCATTACTAATTCTTGCTCTAAGTTCAAGAAATCCTAGTGCAAATCCGTTAGACGATATTTCTCCACTTACAAGAAATAGAAAGATAGCATATGTTGGGGTAATTTGTTTAGCAGTCTTATGTGCTCCTTTACCGGTAAATCTTTTAGCGTAATAAGGTTCTGGCACCATCTGTAACAACTACGGCTTTTTGTCGCATTCCTTGTGTTTTTAGAATATAATCCATAGAGTACTTTATTCCCTGCAAAGAAATTACATCAAGCTTCTTTGCATAAAATTCAGGAAGAATTGAAACCAAACCAATTTGAAAATTCTTTTGTATTTCTGAAAGGAATAACAAATCTTCCATTCCATCAATATATTTAGTTGGATTTTGTAATTGGTCCAAAGTTAATCTATCTTCAACATATTGTTGAATTGCATTAGAGCCTAGACCACTTTTACATTCAGCCACTAAAATAGCAAGACCATCTTTTTTAATCGCATTTGAACAATTCCAAAGTGAAGAAAGTGACTTACCAAAATTATCATTACTTGCATCTTTACCAGTACTAATTATCATTGTTTTGTGTTGACCTACATCTTTGATTGAGTGAGATTCTAAAATTTTTGTGGCAGATAAAGTTTCTGAAGGATGACCAATAGAAAAATCAATTATGCCCTGGGAATTTGCAACTATTTCTATTCCTTGAATTTCAAAATTATTAGAGAATTTTTTTGCCTCTTCTAAACTTTCAGTATATTGTCCAGGAGAAGGATAATTTCCATGTCTTTTTGCATATGCTGAAAGCATAGAATCTAATCCAAATTTTTTGATTAGGCGAGTTGAGATAGTTTCATATCCAAACATCCCATCAAATTCCATTTCGGCTAAAAATACAAGATTTGAATTTGAAATATCAGTATCATCAAATTCGTTAATTGAGATTCCTTCAGGCAATCCTGCTTTGACTAGATTTAGAATTTTTTTTTCAGTTAAAATTTTTGGAAAAGGTTTTGATTTTTGTTCACACAAAGTAAACAATGATGAAACAATTTTTTGAATGGATTTGGAATTATGTAAAACTACGAGTTCCATGGGTTTTGATAAATCAAGTGTGTTAAGTTTTTCATTAATTTTGGAATCATCTATAGTTTTACCATCAGAATCAATTTTTTGCTCTAGATTTTCTGCCTTTATATCCAAAACAACATCAGTACCACCATAATTCAACCAAATTTCAGGCATAATTCATTCATAATACAAACCAAAATAAATCCAGTGTAGCTAATTTTGATATGGAATTTGTAAAAGAATTTGCAATATTTTTGCATCAAAAGGGCATCATAAAATTTGGAGACTTCACTCTTGCTAGTGGGAAAAAGAGTTCATACTATATAGATCTAAGATTAGTGCCAAGTTATCCTCATGAGTTTAGAAAAATGGTAAAATATCTTGAAAATCAAATTACACAAAATATAGGGTTAGATGAATTTGATTCTATTGTTTCTGTTCCAACTGGAGGTTTAATAATTGCATCAGCACTAGCAACAGAAACTATCAAACCTCTAATCTATGTTAGAAGTAAACCAAAAGATTATGGCACATCAAAATCAGTTGAAGGAAAAATCTATGATGGAATGAAAACAATTATCATAGATGATGTTGCTACTACGGGAGGTTCAGTTGTAAATGCAATAAAATCACTAAAAGATGTTAATATTTCTGTAAAAGATGCATATGTAATCATCAATAGAATGGAGGGAGCTGATGAAGCTTTGTCAAAATTAGATGTAAAGATGCATTCAATTTTGAATATTTTACAAATCACAGAAACATTACACGAACAGAATCTTATAGATAATAGTATTTTAGAAAAAGTAAAAAATCAAATTGGCAAATGAGTTTTGGCAGCTCAGACAAATGCCTTTCAATCATCAGTCAGATATAACTCTGATTCTTCATTGCAGCCAGTAAATTTCAGAGTAGGTCATTTTAAAACTAATGGAAATAAGATGGGCCCGAAGGGCTTCGATCCCTTGGCTCACCGGTTATGAGCCGGTTACTCTACCAAGCTGAGTTACGGGCCCTAAGCAAATAAAATTTTTCTCAGGTATAAAATGTTATGAGATTAACAGTATTCTTCATAACAACTATCAAGCAACAGGTTTTGTGCAGAGATAGACTTGTCTGCAATCTCAATTAAATTATTAGAATCAACGGAAGATTTTTCCAAGATATTTCTCCAGGATGCAGCATGTCGGATGTCGGCTTCAGTATGAAGTTTAAAGTATTCTGTAGCATCGTCACTTGTAATTCCGTAGAATTCGGCTAATCCAT
>JAOTUX010000064.1 GCA_029863665.1 Candidatus Nitrosopumilus sp. | reverse complement strand
CATAGTGATTATAACCAACTAATGTCATTTGTACAAAGACTAAGACCAAAACTTCGTCGAGTTTTAGTTAATCATGGAGAACGTAAAAAATCAGAAAACCTTGCTATGAATATTAGACGAATGTATAAAGTACCTGCTCATTACCCTCGAATCCAAGAAGCTATTAAATTATTTTAGATCGTATTCGGGCTTCCAGATCTTTATATTTGATGGAGCAACAATTATTCTTTCTTCTCCCAATCTTGCAATCTCTGCATCAGCAGTTTTTGCAATAGAATACAATTCTTCAACCACCTTACGAAGTTGTTCAACATCTTTCTGAGCTAACGGTGTAACTCTTAAAATCAAAATCATATCTTTTTTGATATCTTCTTTGATAGAATGAACATCACTGATATCTCTAATAGTTATTGCCTTTAGATATGTGGGATTTTCTTGTTTTTGCATCCTTATTGAAAATGCGATCTACTCCCTCAAAAACTCTTCCTTAGTTCTAACTAATTTTTAAAAAATATCATGCCTACATTCTGAATTTAATATAGGATTGTTCTTCTGCACATTTTGAACTAACTTCCTCAATTGAATCACCATTTTTGACAGAAACAACACTGTGTTCAATATCTGGCGCGTCTGAATATCTAAGAGTAACTGATGATGCAAATTCTACATGTGATTTTGCATTCTTACCTCGTAAAATCGAAATAGGTCCTACGTAATCTTTAGCTTCAAGTAAAATATCTCCTGGCAATGCTAATGCTTTTATCATTTCATTTTCGTCTTTGTTTCTTCCAACAACAAATTTTGTTTCTTCGTCTAATCTGAAATGTCTTCCAATTTTTAATAAATCAATTTCATTAATTGTCGGTGTTTCAATATGATCAAACAAATCTTTAGCCTTAATCCCAAATTGTGGTTCTGTTAACAAACAACCTCCACCTGCATTTGGTGGATTTTCAATTCCATATTCTTTAGCCATTTGTAATTGATTTCTTCTTGTTCTACCTTTAATCATCCCAAGATTTTCTCTTTTGATCAAACCATCTTTTTCAGCATCTGTTACTGGTAATAATCCAGCAGATAACGGTCTAACAATTTTTCCAACTAAATTTGATTCTTTTTCAATAATACTCAATGATGGTGCATGTTGACTCATTGGACGTTGTCCTAGTACTTCACCTGATATAATAAATTCAGCACCAATTTCTTCCATGTGTTTCTTTGCTGCATCAAACATCATAGTTCTACAATCAACACATGGATTGAATCCTGCACCCATTCCATGTTTTGGATGTTTTAACATCTCGATATATTCATCTCCAAGATACACTGTTTTTAAATTCACATTAAGATCATCTGCTCTTTCTCTAATTTCAAATCCACATCCTCTTCCACAGTCAAAATCACAAAAAGGAGTTTTAATTGCAACAGCTGAAACATCAAATCCTTCTTTTTGCATCATTCTTACTGCAAGTTGACTATCTAAACCTCCAGATAATAATGCAACAACTTTCTTCTTCTCTTTCTCTTCTGTCAATGCGATCTACTCCAATTTTCCATATACAAACTTTACATCATACATAAATTGAGAATTAGGGAATGTTTCTTTATGAAACAACGTAGAAAGAATCTTCTAAAATATGCTAAAAAGATTGATTGTGACACACTAGTCACATTTGAGCCTGAAAATCTATTTTACATGACTGGATTTTGGGGCGAAGCCATAGGATTACTTGAAAAAAATGGAAAAACTACTATAATAGCACCTGAACTTGAAGTTGGTAGAGCAAAAGAAGAATCTGAAGATTGTGATGTAGTTACTGCAGAACGTGGAGAAGGTCTGATAACATCAGTCATCAAAAAAATTAAGAAAAATCGTGTATGTACTGATTGCCAAAACTACTCTATTATGATATCTTTACAAAAAGCAATTCCAAAAATAAAATCATCAACTGAACCGTTTTACAATGCGCGTATTATTAAAGATGAAAAAGAAATACAAATTCTCAAAAAAGCATCAAAAATTATTGATGAAATGTTCCAAATTTGCTCCAAAAATATGAAAGTAGGTCAAAAAGAATCTGAATTACAAACAATTCTGATGACATATGCAATAAAGCAAGAAATGTTTGATACAGGATACAAATCTACACTTAATCCTCTAATTATTGCAGGAGGTCCCAACGGTGCTCTTCCTCATGCACAAGTAACTGATAGAAAATTCAAAAACGGTGATCTCGTAGTAACTGATCTTACATTAAGGTACAAAGGATATGTTTCTGATGCAACTAGAACATTTGCACTGGGAAAAATTTCATCACATGCAAATGAGGTGTATGAAATTGTTAAAGAATCTCAAAAACTTGGTCTTAAAACTGTGAAACCAAATGTTGATTGTAAAGATGTGGATACAGCATGTAGAAAATACATTGAAGAAAAAAATTATGGCAAATACTTTATTCACTCAACGGGTCATGGAATTGGATTAGAAGTACATGAATTACCAACTGTATCTTACAGAAGTAATACAAAATTAAAAGAAAATATGGCAATTACTGTAGAACCAGGAATCTATATTGAAAATAAATTTGGAATTAGAATTGAGGATTCGTTGATTGTAAAAGATAAACCAATCATAATGCACAAATTTACTAAAGATTTAGTGACAATCTAGATCTATTTTTAAAATTTTAGGAGTATTTTACACAAAGATCTTTGTATGATCCAATAATTCAGATCTTAATTCCGTCATTTACCCTTTAAGAAATCTATTAAATGAATTCCATGTTTGCAATTTAGTCGTAATAGTCTACTAAATCAATAATGTACTTTGCTTCTGAATTGTTAGGGGTAATTTTTTCGGAATCTACATTTACATTCCAATCATAATCCATCTCACCTTTATGTGATTTAAAATTGAAATTCACTTGATATTCTTTAGAATCTACATTTGTTATGGTTAAATCTATTGTAGTCTTTTTATGATCAAAAATTTTCTCATTAGGATACTCTTCATTTATTTTGTTCTTTAATGCCTCTAGTACAGTTAATCCATCATTATTTGGACCATCGTATCCCATCAAAATATCTACAACTTGTTGATTTTCATCTGATAATTCAGGAAAATTCTTTTCTAAAGTTCCTTTTGTCATCTCAGGAATTACAAATACTACTAACATTGCTATTAATGCAAGATAAATTGGAGCTCTTTTTCTAAGAAATGATTTAAAATCATTCTTTTTTGGTTTATCTTCCTTTTTCTTGATATCTTTATCCATTTCTCTCTAATCCTCTAGTTTTTTGCACTTAGAATTAAAACTTGCCAAGGAAATAAAATCTCCCCATTTTTCTTAGTATATTGTAATGTTTTCTCTTTGACCATTTGTTTCAATTCTTTTCTTTTTGAATAATCTAATTCATTCAGCTTTTCTTTTAGTGGCTTTGCAATGTATTTTAGATATGTTTTCCAGTAGTCTTCGAAATTTCCAGGACTATAATAAAAAATAAATTCTTTAACTTTAATTTTTGAAAATCCTGCTCTATTTACTTCTGTTTTTAAAGCAGATTTAGTACCAAATCTATCAAGATTTGGAGACCCTGGAGGAACATAATCTGGAATATATTTGATAACTGAATCTAAAATACTACTAAAGTATGGAACCTTATTTTTACTTCCATGCACTGAAATTCCTATACTTCCTGATTTTTTGAGGCTATTTTTCATATTTTTCAAAGCTTTTTGAGAATTTGGAAAGAAAAATAATGCATATTGGCACGTGATAACATCAAATTTTTTAGAAAAAGAATATCTTTCAGCATCAGTATTTACAAAATTTACATTTGATTTTACCCCATTCCATTTTTTTGCAATTTTTATTGCCGTACTTGAAGTATCTACTCCTATAACGCATCCTGACTTTCCAATTTTCTTTTGAATTTCATTTGTAACTACTCCTGTACCACATGCAACATCCAAAACTATATCGCCCTTGTTGATGTCAACTAACTCCACTAATTTTTTTGTACTTTGAAATGGTCCTTTATTTACACTAGCCCATTTCTTATGATATCTAGGTGCAACTTCATTCCAGATTTTCATATTACGTTGTTTGTATTCTGAATGAATGAATTTCATCTTTATGCTTCCACAATTTTTGAACTATTTTATGTAATCTCTTCTAAATCTGATTTTATTGTTCTGCCTGTTTCATGATAGTATTTATGCTCCAATTGTTTTAGTTGCTCCTTTAATTTTATATTATTTGACTTTGAAAATCTTAGCTTAGATTCTTTATATTCTGCAACCAGTCTTCGAAGTTCTGATTTTTTCATTTGATTTTTACTTCAATTTGTTTTCTAATAATTTTAGCAATTTTTTCTTTATTCATCCATCCTGAGACAAAATTCTTTTTAGAATCCACAATGATCACTTGGTTATTCTGAGGATTTTTCTTGTATCTGATTAAACCAATATCATTTGCTATAATCATATCTGCAGATGACTCTCTCAATTTTTTCTCAGCCGACTTGATTAATTGAGATTTTGTCAAATTTGTTTCTGCTTTAAAACCTACAAGAAATACATTTTTTTGATATTTTTTTATTTCATCAATAATTTTTGGAGCTTTTTTGAGGCTGATATTCATGGTTGACTTGAAACTTTTTATTTTCTTTTTACTTTGAACGGTTGGAATATAATCTACAATTGCTGCTGCCATAATTACAATATCAAATTTTTTCTTTAGTTCTGATTTTACTGTAACGTGCATTTCTTTACTGGATAAAACATTGATTATTTTTGCACCTTTTGGCGGTTTTTCTCTTCCTGGTCCATAAACAAAAGTTACTTTGGCCCCTGCAGAAATTAATTCCGATGCTAAACTAACTCCTGTTTTTCCAGAACTTTGATTTGTAATTGCTCGTATGGGATCTATTTGTTCAATAGTTGGTCCCGCAGTCATTAAGATCTTTTTATTTTTTAATAAAGATGAGGATCCAAATTTCTTTAATACATTTTCTAAAACATCTTCCGGTTCTGGAGATTTTGCTTTACCCTCAATCATTTTGGGTGAAAGAAATTGAATTTTATTTTTTAAAAATTTAATATTTTTTTTAACGGCTGAATTTTCATACATTGATACATGCATTGCAAGACACATCAAAATTGGGATTTTTGATCCAAAACCTACTGTAAGTACTGTCGATACAGGCGTATCATCAATACCATTTGCTAATTTTCCTAACGTATTCGCAGTTGCTGGATATACAACAATCAAATCTGATTGATTATAATCTGCTAATCTGATGTGCTCTAATTCACCAGTAAGTTTTGTAATTACATCATTACCTGTGGCCCACTTAAAATATTCTGGTTGTATTAATTTTGTAACTGCATTACTTGTAACACATTTCACATCCGCTCCGTGTCTCATTAGTAATCTTGCAAGTTCAATTGCTTTGTATGCTGCAACACTACCTGCAACACAAAGTACAATTTTTTTCCCGGTTAATTCTACACCATGTGAACTAACTATATCTAAAGATGGATGATCTTTTTTCTTTATCTTTTTTTTAACTACCAATTTGTTCACGTAATTTTTTTAGTTCTTCTTCATTCATTGAAAACCAGTTCTCTTTAGTAGGAAACTCGCCTGATTCTACATCCTTTTTATAATCTCCAAGTGATTTTACAATGTCTTCAGATAAATTCATGTATCTTTTTGCAAATTTCGGTTTAATCTTATCATACATTCCTAGTAAATCTTGAATAACTAGTACTTGTCCATCGCAATTTACCCCTGAACCAATTCCTATTATTGGTACACTAACAGTTTCAGAGATGATTTGAGCAACTTCATGACTAACCATCTCTAATGCAATACTGAATACTCCTGCATCTTCAAGATCCTTTGCATCTTCTATTAGGTTCATTGCAGTATCCGTTGTTTTTCCTTGCACTTTGTATCCCTCTGAAAGAATTGTAGTTTGAGGTTGTAATCCAATATGTCCCATCACCGGAATTCCTACATCAACTATTGCACTAATTGTTTCAGCCATTATTGAACCACCTTCAAGCTTTACAGCATCTGCCCCTGCTTTGATTAATTTGCCAGAATTATTAATGGCATCTTCAATACTTGCTTGATATGACATGAATGGTAAATCTGATACTAGTAGAGAATTTTTTCTTGCTCTACTAACTGCTTCTGTAAACATATGCATTTGATCCATTGTCACAGAAATTGTATTTTTATATCCAAGCATTACCATTCCTGCACT
>JAOTUX010000063.1 GCA_029863665.1 Candidatus Nitrosopumilus sp. | reverse complement strand
AGTGAATATTGTGAAAGAGAAAATAGGGTTGAAGATAAAACAAAAACGGTATCCCTTAGACTATCTTCTGCTTTGATTGAAGAATTAAAACAAGAAGCAGAAATTGAAAAGATCAACTTTAATGCATTGGTTTCAAAAATATTGGGAAACCACATTCTTTGGGAAAAATATGAGAGAAAAGTAGGATTATTGCCAATGACTAAACCTTTTGTCAAATACGCTGTTGAAAAACTCACAGAAAAAGAAATTATCTATCTGGCAAAAGTAATAGAAAAAGATACGTTTGCAGATATACTTAACTTCATGAAAGGCGAATACACTATCGATGATTTTATAGAAATTCTTCGTACCTGGCTTAATGTTGCTTGGATGCAGCATAACATCGAAAAGAAAAACAATACCGTCATCTTTAAAATTCAGCATGATTTGGGTGAAATGTGGTCATTATACGTGAAAACTTTGGCTACAGAGCTATTCTATGACATACTGGGTAAAAAGTTAGAAGTGACATTAACTAAAACGACAATAACTCTTGTCTTTCCAACAGAATAAATCTAAAAATTAAAATGATTTAATCTATAATTCTAAAAAGTTCTCCATACTTTACACTGTATTACATTGTGTTGCTACCACTATATCTATTACAGAAAGATAGTGTAACTATGAAAACAAAGGAGGTCATAAAAAAAGTATAATTAGAAAATCAGAAATCCCCAACAAATTTCTTTTTTATTTTATTTTATTTTAATGCTCTAAATCATATTCAAAATAAAAAAATAAAATCAGGATTCCTTGTTTTTAATGATATGAGGTAACTATGTCCGCCTATGTATTTTTGAGGATTTCTACGATCTAGATTTTTCACAGGATTTGTTTTCAAAATCAACAGATACCTTTTGAAATAAATAGGAAACATATCTTCAATTCCATATGAGTACTAAGAGGATCATGGTTTGTTTGGATGGTTCAAAGAATTCTTTACGGGGATTGGATGCTGCAATCTTGTCTGCAAAACAATCTTCTAATGCCATAATCATTGGTGTTCACAGTGATACAAGCTTTAGCGCGTTCTCTGCGGTTCGTGCTCCTTTACTCCCGGAGAAAAAATGGACAAATGAAGTGCAAGGAATAATGCATATTGCACAGAAAAAGGCAGAAAAAAGTAAAATCAAATTTGAAGGAATTGTTATTGGCGGACATACTTCCGGTATTGATTTGACCACATTTGCCAACAATCCCAAAAACAAGATAGACCAAATTGTAATAGGATCAAGAGGAATGGGATTTCCAAAAGAGATCTTCTTTGGAAGTACGTCAAACTTTGTCTTGCACAAAGCAAAGGCTCCTGTAACAATAGTAAAGTAATAATCATTTTTTTAGTTCAATTCTGTAGAGACAGTACTTTTGGGGATAAAAATGACACAAGTAGGAATAGATTTGCTAAAGAACAAAATTTTCTAAGAATCTTTCTTTCGTTGACCTGAGGTAACAGCAGCAATTATGATCAGAGCAGCTCCTAAAAGTCCAGAACCATAAATTCCCATAAATATTGTCTTGAATTCTGAACAAAATCTTGCAGCATCTGGAGGCATTTCATCAAAGGGTTCTATTTCTGAATCACAAAGTGCAACACCTTCTGGTATTATGATAGAATATTGCTTTCCGACTATTGTAACATCTAAAGGAATTTGATATACAATAATTTGCTCCAATAATGAAGACGGCGCCTAATCCAATTAACCACCATTTTACCATGAATATTTTCAAGAAAAATATTATTTAATCACAAAATATGATTTTCAGAAACGACTAACCTGTTGGTTCTTTTAATATGGTAAATGTGTAAGGTCTTGGATAGTTTTTAGAAAATACCGATTTAAAAAAGATGGTCATGTGCAATTAGATATGAAAAATAATGCAATAAACAATTTGTAATCATCAAAAATATAGTCCAAAATTAATAATTCATTAAGATTTCAAATAATGTGTTTATTGGAGAAATATCATTATTTAGAAAAAGGAACCAAAAAAGAGAACAGTGTGAGAAAAAAGAAAATTTGAAAAAATAGGATCATTCCAATTTTTTCTTGGCTTTGTTAATCATTAGAGTCTCTTCACGTAGATGTTTTTTCAACAGACGTTCATGATCTTTTTTATGAACACTGTATGCTTTGTTGAGTGTTTGTTTTGTTTTTGCTCTTTTTACATCATTTTGAAATTTTTTATGAATGACACTTACTTCAGCTGAATAGCTAGCCATCAAAATAGAATTTGCAAAGATGTTAAAGAAGTTTATGCATATATTGCTTGTAAAACAGTAACTTCATTCAATATTGATCGCAAATTAATTTCAAGTCAACGTGATCCATATATTGAACAGTCAAATTGAATTTGTGTGA
This sequence comes from Candidatus Nitrosopumilus sp., assembly GCA_029863665.1. Lineage (GTDB taxonomy): Archaea > Thermoproteota > Nitrososphaeria > Nitrososphaerales > Nitrosopumilaceae > Nitrosopumilus. Next base: position 3,938 of record JAOTUX010000063.1, on the reverse strand, counting down.
ACAGTTCCTTTGACAGACCAAATTGGGACGAGTATTTTATGCTTCAAGCGGAGTTAGCAAAGCTTCGTTCAAACTGCATGACAAGACAAGTAGGAGCAGTAATTGTCAGAAACCACAGACAGTTGGCAACAGGATATAACGGAACTCCTCCTGGAATTAAAAATTGTTTTGAAGGAGGATGTAAAAGATGCCAACTTAGAATGGAGGGAAAAATTGAATCAGGTGCATCCTTGGATAGATGTCTCTGCAACCATGCAGAAGCAAATGCAATAATGCATTGTGCAATTTTGGGAATAGAGGCAGGAATTGAGGGAGCAGTACTGTATACAACATTTGTCCCATGCCTAGAATGCACTAAAATGGCAATAACTATTGGAATTAAGAAATTTGTTTGTATTGATTCTTATCCAGAAACTGACTTTGATTTGTTAAAAGAGGCAGGAGTGGAGTTAGTTCAATTAGATAAAAACAAAATTACAAAATGGGCAAAAGAACTAGTCAGTAAATACGAAAAATCCGTGTGAGAAAATGCAGGTTAAAGTATCAGATACCAAAATTGAATCAATGCCACCATCAATGCTGGTATCAGCTACATATGAGAATAATTCAAAATCAGCTGTTTTAAAATTCTATGAGCCAGAATCGCAAAAATTATTTTTATGGAAAGATGAAACAAATCACAAGCCGTATTGTTATTCAAGATTAGCTCCAGATGAATTAGATTTTCTTCAAGAAAGAGATGATATTCTTGAGATTAAAACTGTGCAGAGATATGACTTGATAAAAGATAAAGAAATCGACATGTCAAAGATTACAGTAGCAGATCCTTTGGCAATTGGAGGAACAGCAGGAGACAAAAGTATCAGAAACATAATTGAGACTTGGGAGTCTGACATAAAATACTATGAAAACTATCTGTATGACAGAAAATTAATTGTTGGGAAATATTATGAAATTATAGATGGGAAAATACAACAACATGATTTAGCAATTTCCGATGAAGTGAAACTTGCATTGAAGAGTTTGCTATGGGATAAAGTAGATAGTGAAAACATGGTAGATACAGAACAGTTCAAAGAATTTATTTCAGAATGGGCAGATTTACTTAACCAACCAATTCCAAAAATAAAGAGATTAAGCATAGACATTGAAGTTGAAGCAGAGATTGGAAGAATTCCAGATCCTAAAATTGCAGAAAAAAAGATAACTGCAGTTGGATTAAAGGGGACTGATGGATTTGACCAGATTTTTGTGCTCAAAACAGAGGGAATCGAAGAAGGAACAAACGAATTAGATGAAAATATCAAAATTGTATTTTATGATTCAGATAAAGAAAAAGAAATGATACAAGATGCTTTTAAAATCGTTAAAGAATTTCCGTTTGTTGTAACGTATAATGGCGACGAATTTGATTTACCATATCTTTACAACAGAGCAGAAAGGTTAGGAATCAAAAATATAGAGAATCCATTTTACATGATGAGAGATTCTGCAACACTAAAGGACGGAGTTCATATTGATCTGTATAGAACGCTTTCAAATAGATCATTCCAAATCTATGCATTCAGTCAAAAGTATACAAGTTTTTCATTAAACAGTGTGTCAAAGGCATTATTAGGTAAAGAAAAAATTGATTATGGGTTAGAGTTTGACGAATTAACACTTTACCAAACTGCAAATTATTGTTACAATGACGCTCTTCTGACATACGAGCTTACAAGTTTCAATAAAGATTTGTTGATGAATTTACTTGTAATCATTGCAAGGATTGGTAGAATGCCAATTGATGATATTGCAAGGATGGGAGTGTCTCAGTGGATTAGAAGTTTACTATATTATGAACACAGGAAAAAAAATTGTTTAATTCCAAAAAGAGAGGAACTTCAAAGAAGATCAGAAGGGGTTTTATCAGATGCAGTAATTAAAGACAAAAAATATCGGGGAGGGCTGGTTGTAGAACCCAAAGAGGGGATCCATTTTGATGTAGTTGTAATGGATTTTGCAAGTCTGTATCCAAGTATCATCAAAGTCAGAAACATATCATATGAGACAGTTAGATGTGCTCACGAAGAATGCAAAAAAAATACAATTCCACAAACAAACCATTGGACATGCTCAAAGAAAAACGGACTTACATCGATGATTATTGGTTCCTTAAGAGATTTGAGAGTAAATTACTACAAGAGTCTCTCAAAAAAAGAAACATTAACTGACGAGCAAAGACAGCAATATACAGTAGTCAGTCAGGCACTTAAGGTCATTTTAAATGCCAGTTACGGTGTTATGGGTGCAGAGATTTTCCCACTTTATTTTCTTCCTGCAGCAGAGGCAACAACTGCAATTGGAAGACATACAATTTTAGAGACAATTAAAAAATGTGAAGCTGCAGGGATTGAGGTTCTCTATGGGGACACAGATTCACTTTTTATTAAAAATCCAACTAAAAAACAAATTCAACTTGTAATTGAGCAAGCAAAAAAAGATCACGGAGTAGATTTAGAGATTGACAAAACATACAGATATTGTGTATTAAGTAACAGAAAGAAAAACTATCTGGGAGTAACAAAAGATGGAAAAGTAGATGTCAAAGGATTAACAGGGAAAAAATCACATACTCCACCGTTTATCAAAAAATTATTTAATGATTTGCTTGATGTACTATCTAATGTTCAAACAATAGAGGATTTCAAAAAAGCAAAAAAAGACATATCAGAAAAAATTGCAACATGTGGCAAAAAAGTAGAATCAAAAGAAATTCCTTTGGAGGATTTGACATTCAATGTAATGCTTAGCAAGGCACCAGCAGAATATACAAAAACAATCCCTCAACACATACGGGCTGCAAAACAATTGGAGACCATCAGGGAAATTAAGAAAGGAGACATTATTTCATACATTAAGATTCTAAACAAACCAGGAGTAAAACCGGTAGAGATGGCAAAAAAAGAAGAAATCGATTCCAAAAAATATATGGAATTTATGGAATCAACGCTGGAGCAAATAACATCATCAATGGATTTAGATTTTGATACAATTTTAGGAAAACCAAAACAAACAGGATTAGATGAATTTTTTTGGAATTAGTGTAAAATATGGAAATCGATGGTACGTTATTAACAATATTAGGAGTTGCAGCTGGAGTTTTAATTCTTACAGGATGGGTTGAGCAAATTTACAAAGGATATAGAACAAAGAGCCTAAAAGACGTTTCAAAATTTTTAATGATCTTTATCTCTGCAGGGGCAATTTTGTGGTTAATTTATGGAATTATTGTAAATGATGTATTTATCATAGGCACAAATGTTGCAGCAATAGCACTAATGATGATTGTACTAATTATGAAAAAAAATTATGACAGGCAATCAAAAATTAATCAAATCTAATCAAGAATTAAATAGAATACATAGAGATGCAAAGAGATGTTTGTAATTAATTGTAAAAATTATGAAGAAATCTCAGGAGATAAGATCATCAAATTTGTAAAAACAGCTGAAAAAGTTTCTAAAAAATTCAAAGTAAAAATTGCAATTACACCACCACAACATCTGATCGGAGTAGTTGCAAATAGCTCAATTCCAATTTTAGCTCAACATGTAGATGACTCCAAAGTTGGAAGTACCACGGGATTTGTAATTCCAGAGTTATTAAAAAAATCCAAAGTAAAAGGATCACTGATTAATCACAGCGAGCATAGGATCACAAGCAAAGAAATTGAGAAATTGGTTTTAAAGTTAAAGGAATTAAAGATGATATCAATTGTATGTGTAAAAGACGTTGCAGAATCTAAAAAATATGCAAAACTAAATCCAGACTATATTGCAATAGAGCCTCCAGAGTTGATTGGATCAGGAAAGGCAGTATCAAAAGAGAAACCAGAGTTGATCACAAAAGCTGCAGAGGCAGTAAAAAGTGCAAAGAATAATACAAAACTACTTTGC
>JAOTUX010000062.1 GCA_029863665.1 Candidatus Nitrosopumilus sp. | reverse complement strand
ATTAATTGTGCTTGAAATTTCTGCACTAACATCTTCAAAGCTTTCAGGATCTTCGTATGCTGCATTATACAGATTTTTGAGGTTATTTACATGACCAATCACTTGTTCTGTTAATACAATTTTATAATCAGTTCCATTCACATCAAATTCTTTTGAACTCATGTACCATTTTTCAATTTCTTTTGTTTATAATGTTTTTGAGAGGAAAATAGAATAAAATGGTTTGTCATCAAAATACAATATAATCTAATGCAGAAGCATCACTGATTAATCTAGTGTGTTTTGAACCTATGACATAACCATTTTTGATATCACTTGCAGGAATCCATCTGTTTGTTGAAGTGTAGTGTCTCTTTTCAGCTAACTCTCTTTCTATTAACTCAATATCAAATTCACCTTCTTCAACTTGTTGTGTTGTAAGATGTTTGATTGTAACAAGAATTTTTGTAACTTTAACACGATTACCAAATTTCCACTTTGATGGGGGATTTTCATCAGATACTTCTAGTACTTTGATTTTCATTTGCTTATTTCCAAAAGCATCGTGACTGACGAGCATTCTTTCATCAGTAAATTCCTCAAAACTAATTCTTGAATTAATTTCTGCATCTGAAACTGTTTCCAACATAGATTCTGAGTCTATATCTGCTGATTCAACTTTGGTGTTCTTTTCGGACAATAGATTTGATTACATGTTATCCTTAAAAAATGATTTGAAAATTTATTCTAGTTAGGCACTACTCTTTTGTTTTGTTTTAAATGGCATAGAGCATTCTTTGAGAGATAGTTCTTTTCTTGTACCATTGATTTTTGCAAAAAAAATGCCTTCATAAGTACAAACACAATCTGTAATTTCTAACGATTCGTCCCAAATCTTATAAAATTCCCTCAATTCTCTACTTTCATATTTTCCTAAACCTATTCTCTTTTTTGAAAGGAATTTGAATGCCAAAATCACGTTTCTTTTTTTATAAATGTCAAATGTCTTGATCCAGTCCAAACATCGTTCAATTTGATCTGCTGGAACTGGAAGCGAAGTACTAGTTCCAGATTTTGCCTCTATCGTGAATATTGTGCTATCTTCTGTATTTACTGCCAGTACATCGGGTAACGCAATACTTGGAGAACCTAACCTAAATGCTTTCCATTTATTGTTACCGTTAAATCTTTTTACTATGGTATCTTCCCATTGATATCCTCTTTGTCGACGTATTCTGGCAGCTTTTTTATTATTTGTGTTATTTTTTTTTATGATCTTTTGTTTTGTACTTGTTAAAATTACGGATTTAGTTCTCAATGACGTATTATTTTCAGTATCAAGTATAGTAAAGCTAGTAATTACATAATACCCCTTTATGGTGAAGTGATATTGACATTTATTTTCTAATCTCTAAAATACTCCCATTTCATAGATATCTTGTTGTCTGAAATACTTATTGAAAAATTACTAGAGCAACGAGATTTTTATCTGAATACACTAAAACATCTCGATTTTGAATTAGTGATGGATCCGTCTGAAAAAGAAATACAAAATATCAAAAACCTGCAAACCAGTACTATTGAACAACTAAAAAAAATAGAACAAGAACTTGCATTTCTTTCATCAAAAAAATCCTATTAAATTACAATGAGTTTATCAAGCCCATTTATTTTATAAAAAAACATGTTTGATGAGCTTGTTAATAACTTGATTCATCTAAAACAAGATTTTGCTAAAAACTATGTTGGGAATGCTCACATTCAAGAAGTAATCCCATCATCTACTTCCAAAGAATTTCAAATAGATGAATGTCATTTACAAATGCTTCATGATTTTGCTAAAAAAAATCCAATATATTTTAATTCATTTGAGCAAAAAATTGCAGGTACTTCCTGTATTGTTTACGAAGGTGATATCAATGAATATTGGTTAAATAGCATAAAACATGGTTCTAGCTGTCAACCGTTTTATCCAACATGGATAATGTCCGCTTTTGTAATGGTGTCTATTGCAAAAAAATTAGGATACTTAGAATTAGTGGATATTGGTTCTGGTGATGGACGAATTGCGTTTTGCGCAAAGATTTTGAAATTGGTCGCACATAGTATTGAAATTGATGAAATGTTGGTAGAATTACAAAAAACAATTAGCAGCTACACAAATCATAATTTTAATCCAAAATGCAACAATGCATCTGAATTTGATTATTCTCAACTTAAATTAGCAAAACCTATTTTTTTTATTGGTGGTCTTCCTCAAATGGGAGGAGATGTTTTGGCAATTAACATAATTGAAAAAATCATTTCTAGCCCAAATCTAAAAAATAACACAGGTTTAGTTTTTGCTGGTACTCATTCTAAAAGACAATTATCCGGTAATCTGACTAATGGTGGTTGGAACTCACTTATTGAAAAATATAATTTACATGTAATTGATACTGTTTCATTACCTACGGTTTGGACTTTTGATCAAACTGTTGAAACTCCTTATATCTATACAAAATTCAATTAACGTAAAAATAATAATTTCCATTAGAAATACCACATTTTGAAATTTTGACTTTTTGTCCTTTTTCAGGAATTTTTAAAATTTTTGCCATTATTTTTATTGTATTTTCAAATTCAACTATACAAAAATAATCTTCATCGTGTCTTGAAAATTCAATTATTTTACCTTCAAAATTTCCTTTTTTTAGAGAAACAGAACCAAAACAGTGATTACAAAATTCTACAGGTGGCCAAACAATTTTTTTACATATTGTACATTCAGGTATGCTAAATTCCCCTTTGGATAATTCTAATTCAAAATTCATTTTTCTAAAACCAAAACTGTTGATGATGTTGCTGCTGCTGACATGTTGTGAATCAATCCTACTTTGGCATCGTCTACTTGCCTACTTCCAGCTTTTGATTGAAGTTGTTGTGTGATTTCTATGGTTTGAGCGATACCTGTTGCTCCGAGAGGATGTCCAGAGCCAATTAACCCTCCTCTTGGATTTATTTTAAAATTATTTGTTTCATGAGCCTCCTTGATCACTCTCATCCCTTTTCCCATGTCCGAAAAACCTAATGATTCTAATGCCATAGGTTCACAAACAGAAAACGCATCATGTATTTCTGTAACGTCAATATCTTTTGTATTGTAACTTGCCATTTTTAATGCAGCTTGTCCTGCTAGTTTGGTAGACTCCATTGAACTAAATGAATCATTTTTTGTAAATCCTGCCGAAGTTGTTTTTTGACCAATACCTGTAATCCATATGGGCATATCTATATTTTTCTTAGCTATTTTTTCAGATGCAAGAAGAATTGATGCACTACCAGTACATGGTCTAGAACAATCTAGTAATCTTAAATCATCTGTTAATTTTTTAGAATTTACCACATCTTGTATTGTACAAGTACCCATCGGTAATGCATTAGGATTTTTTTGAGCTTGTTTGTGGTTTTTTACTGAAACAAGTGCAAGTTGTTCATCTGAAATTGAGAATTTTTGTTTATATGATTTTGTAAAGATTGATGCCCAAAATATTGGGTGTTTGAACTCTCCTCTGGAATTATCCCATGTTAAGATTTGACCTGGACTGTCGTATCTCTCAGCCCCACTAATTAACACCATCTCAGCTAGGCCTGATGCGATGTAAGAATATGCTGAAACTATTGTATTTGTTCCTGAATTACACAAATTTTCAATTGAATGAGCAATTTTTGGTTGAATTCCAGTCATTTCAGATAAAATTGGAGCAAGATATTTTGAATTATCGTTTGTAGAAACTAAAACAGCATCCACATCGTCTCGATTAATTTTGGCATTGTTATCAAAGAGGTTTTTTACAGATCCAAGTAATACTGATTCTATATTTTGATCATTTTTTGTAAAAGGAGTAATTCCATATGCTGCAATCCCTACTCTAGTCATTTTATTTCCCTAAAAATGTTTTTTTAAATAATTTGAACGACTCTAATGTATCTCCTACGGGGTTGAATTGAATTATTGGTAAATTCATACCGGTATCTCTAAAGTCTCCAAGTTGTTTTTTGCATTCTTCAGATGTGCCTGCTATTACAAGTGATTGAAGCATAGTGTTCGTAACAAGTTCATGATTTGATTTAAATCCTGATTTTTTAAATTCCTCAAATATGTTGATTGTTTCATTTCTGAATCCATTTTTTGCTAAAAATTCTCTATACACATTACCTACCGATATGTAAAATGCCAATGTTTTTTTAGCACGTTCTATTGCCATTTCAGAATCTTCTGCAACACAAGTTATTATTTGACAAGATACGTCAATTGTTTTCTTTGTTTGCATTTTCTTTATTGTTTCTTTCATTTCATTTATTGGTCTTAAATAAAAAATTACTCCATCTCCAATACTCCATGATAAATCTACCATCTTTTGATTTACAGCTGCCAGATAAATTGGAATTAATTTTCTTTTTGGCTTTATTAATAAAGTAAAATTTTTTAGATTGAAAATTTCCCCAGCATAGTTGATTTGTTTTCCAGATAATGCTAATCGAATTATTTCAACATATTCTTTCATTCTAGTTAATGGTTTCTCAAATTTGTAACCATGAAAAGTTTCTACAATAGGTAAACTACTTGTTCCTAGACCTAAAATTAATCGCCCATTTGATAGAATATCGACAGTGGCTGCCCCCATTGCAATATTGACAGGACTTCTAGAATAGATGTTGATAATTGATGAACCTATTGTTTGATTTGTTGTTTTACTAGATACTGCACTTAAAATTGAAAAATTCTCCATTCCCCACGTTTCGGGTATCCAAATCGTATCTGTATTGGTTTTAGATAATATCTCTGAACACTCTAAGACCTGATTTATTGAAAGCAATGATCCTAGACTACACGCAATACGCATGAAATTTCTATACATGACAGATATTCTAGTGTTCTGTTTTAGTAATAGGTTAATTTTGATTGAGGCTGAACATTATCAGATCAATTGAGAATATCTAGTATTGAGCGAACAAGCTTTTACCGGAAAAACCTCTCAAGAGATAACATTCTGGAATAATGCTACAAAATATACTTCAATTGGAAATGATGAATCATTTGTAGAAGAAATTGCATACGTGATGGTTACTTTACATAGAACTGGGGCATAATCCCTAAAATTACACAAACACCGTTGTTATTTCTTTCTTGGTTTGATTTATTTTGCATTGCTGGAATTAGTTACGTCATCCATATTTTTTGCAAACTCATTATAGATTTTTTCAAGTTCTTTTAGCGACATTTCAATCCCCAAAAGTTTCATGGTTTTATGCCATGATTCTATCTATTTCTCATAATCTAATCCTTTCCCAAGAGTTTCAGCTATGGAGTTTACTCCTTCTGTTTTTCCTAATGAGTAAATTGCAATCTCTCTGTTAGTTAGCATTTTTTTAATCACTTTCTGTTAGGTAATAATGTAATTCGGTGTAGCATTCAACACAATATTCTTCAAAATTAGTATGATCACAGTCATATACTTTTTTTACATCATTGCTGCATTTTGTACATGTTGGCATTGTTTATCTTTTAAGATTTTTTAATTTTAAGTATACCTAGCCCAATTTGTATTAATCCTGCAACAATTAATGGAATGGTTTCAGAAAGTACATTTCGTCCAGATTTCTCAGCTTCTGTAGGATCTGCATTACCAATTACAACTACACCGCCAATTATGATCAAAATACCTGCTATGATTATCATTATTCCAAGTCCTTTTGAAGCTTCTTTTCTAGAAATAAAGTATGCTGCAATTGGCAATATCAATGCTGGAAGTCCTAATCCAATCCCTCTTGTCTGATGATCAAATGGAATAAAGCCTTCTCCATTATTAGTGCTATAACTTACTGCAACATCTGCTCCATAAATTACAAGCAATCCTATTGCAATACCTGTAATTATTAGAGACACAGCTAAAGACATATGCAATCTCTTTCTTGACAACTAATAAATCTAATCAGACAGGTTGAACAATTGCCTTCTCTTTGAGGCCTTCTAATTTTTGTAATAATTGCTCAATGGATTCATTATGTGTTCCAACTAAATTAAAATGACCTAACTTTCGCAATGGTTTTGAAATTTTTTTGCCATACATTTTTAAAAATAAATTATCTTCGGAGATTTTTAGTGATTTGTATTCCCCTTCAAATTCTTTAGATCCTAAGATGTTATACATGACAGTATTGTGAATTAGATTTGTATTGCCAAGTTCTAAACCTAGGATCGCCCTTAGATGTTGTTCAAACTGAGAAGTTTCACTTGATTGTAATGTATGATGTCCAGAATTATGTACTCGTGGGGCAATCTCATTAATGACAATATCATCGTCTTGTGTTACAAACATCTCAATTCCAAAAACTCCTGCACCTTTTAGAACTGCCATTATTTTTTTGGCAATATCTTCAGATTTTTTGGCAATCTTTTCTGTAACTCTTGCAGGTGCTATGGTCTCACGTAAAATATTGTGTTCATGGACATTCTCTACTAAGGGATATGTTTTGATTTGACCTTTAGTATTTCGTGATGCAATTACTGATACTTCCATTTTAAATGGAACAAATTTT
>JAOTUX010000061.1 GCA_029863665.1 Candidatus Nitrosopumilus sp. | reverse complement strand
GTTATAAAACAAATAATCTAGATCATTGTCATAGCAAGTAATGATTTGAATTTTAAAACAATGTATTTTCCAGACAACCCTCTAAATGAATTTGAGTTAGAAGTTAATGGCTGGATTTTTTTCAGGTTCCAAGAGAAAAGATTTCATCAAAAACATATCTGATCACTGTCTTCTGTTTGGCATAGTATCTAACTAAACTTAGATTGTAAAATAATCTAAAATTAGCCGTATTTCAATGGGAAATTTGTCCAATATTGAGAATTAATTTTTAATCATATGAAAATTAAATCCATATCTGTAATTTGTTATTACAACTCCCAGAAATTGAAAGTTTAAAGAAATTTAATGTTTTGACGTATGAATATATTACAAAAATCAAGTTTCATCATTCCCAGATAACACTTTTAATACCAAACGTATGGATTGAGAGAATGGAGAATGAACCCCTAGGGTGACGAAGTATGGGAAAAGCATATTATGTTAAATTTGAGACGCCAGAAGATCTTGTAAATCCAATCTTGGAGGCTGTTAGAGTAGCATCTACCAGTGGTAAAGTCAAGAAAGGAACTAACGAGGCTACCAAGGCAATTGAACGTGGCACTAGTAAACTAATTGTTATAGCCGAAGATGTTGAACCTCCAGAGGTAGTTGCTCATCTTCCAATTCTATGTGAAGAACAAAGTGCAGCATTTGCCTTTGTTCCTAGTAAACAAGAGTTAGGCAAATCATTAGGCATTGACATTACTTCTGCCGCTGCAGCAATTTTGGATGCTGGTGATGCACAACACATTGTAGATCAAGTCGTATCATCAATTGCTAAAATTAAAGGTGGAAAGACTGATCAATGAGCGCTACAACTGATGAAGTAATTCAATCTGAAATTATCCAAATTGTTGGACGAACTGGTATTGCCGGTGAAGTTATTCAAGTTAGAGTCAAAGTTCTTACTGGAAAGGATAAAGGACGAATTCTTACCAGAAATGTCAAAGGTTCTGTTAGGTTAGGTGAAATTCTAATGCTGAGAGAAACAGAGAGAGAAGCAAAGAAAATCAAATAGGTGATTAGAAATGAGTCTTTTAGTTAAACCATGTAATTTCTGTGATAGACCTGTTGCAAAAGGTTCTGGTACAATGCTTGCTAAAAACGATGGAACTGTTCTGTGGTTCTGTTCTGCAAAATGTAAAAAAAATGCACTAGAACTAAAGCGTGATCCCAGAAAATTAAAGTGGACCAAGAAATACGTCAAAGGCGGAATTAGAAAGAAGTAAAATTGACTGAAAAGACATTATTCATTGTAAAACCAGATGCAGTAGCTAGAAATCTAGTCGGTAATGTTATCTCAAGATTTGAAAGAAAGGGATTCCAACTTTTGAAATTAAAGATGTTTACATTTTCTCAAGAACAAGCAGAAAAATTCTATGATGTTCACAAAGATAAACCATTTTTTGGTGAGTTGACATCCTTTATCACATCTGGACCTGTTGTAGCAGCAATCATTGAAGGAAATAATGCAATTGCTACTACTAGAATTATGATTGGTGCAACTAAATCCTTTGAAGCTGCTCCTGGTTCTATCCGAGGTGATTTTGGTTTAGGATTTAGTGAAAATATTATCCATGCATCAGATTCGCAAGATAGTTTTGATCACGAATCGAGGGTAGCATTTGAGTGATCTGATTTGCAAATTCGTCAGCCCATAGTGGCAGTTCTTGGTCACGTAGACTCTGGTAAAACATCTCTTTTAGATCGAATTCGTGGTACTGGTGTTCAAGGTAGAGAAGCAGGTGGAATTACTCAACATATAGGTGCAAGCTTTCTTCCGACTGAAACCATCAAAGATACTTGTGGTCCATTATACAAAAAACTTGAACAATCTGAAAATAAAGTTCCTGGAATCTTAGTTATCGATACACCTGGACACGAAGTTTTTACCAATCTTCGTTCTAGAGGAGGTTCTGCAGCTGACATTGCAATTCTTGTAGTTGATGTTAATCGTGGATTCCAACCACAAACAAATGAAAGTTTGAAAATTCTACAGAGTAGAAAAGTCCCTTTTGTTGTAGCATTAAACAAATGTGATCAAATCTCTGGATGGAGAAAGTCAGAATCTACATTTATCTCTCAAGTAATTAAGGAACAAGATACGTCAATTCAAACTGATCTTGATCAAAAGATCTATGATGTAGTAGGGACACTTTCTATCTTAGGATATAACTCAGAGGCATTTTATCGTGTTAAAGATTTTAAATCTGAAATTGCAATAGTTCCAATTTCTGCAAGATCTGGAGTTGGTATTCCTGAACTGCTAAGCGTTTTGGTAGGATTAACACAACAATATCTTCAAAAAAGACTTGATCAAGAAGAAAAAGAACCACGTGGGATTGTATTGGAAGTAAATGATGAAGTCGGATTGGGACAAACAGCAAATATTATTCTGATTGATGGAACAATAAAAAAAGAAAATAGTATCGTTGTTGCAAAACGTGATTCTGTAATAGTTACAAAACCAAAGGCAATCCTGCTACCAAAACCACTAGATGAGATGCGTGATCCTAGAGATAAATTCAAACCAGTCTCTGAAGTAAAAGCTGCTGCTGGACTCAAAATCGCATCACCTGATCTTGAAGGAGTTCTGCCAGGAAGTACTCTTTATGTTGCATCAAACCACCAGGAGGTTGAAAAATTTACCAATCTCATAGAATCTGAGATGAAATCTATGTTCATTGATACTGAAACTAATGGTATTATTCTCAAATGTGACACTATAGGATCACTTGAAGCCATAGTTGAGATGCTTAGACGCTCACAAGTCCCTGTTGCCAAAGCAGACATTGGCCCTGTTAATCGCAGAGACATCATGGAGACAAAAGCAATCAAAGAAAAAGATAGACACCTTGGAGTTGTTTTGGCATTTAATGTCAAAGTATTACCTGACGCTAAAGAAGAATCTGATACAAGTCACATCAAAGTGTTTGAAGATAAGGTAATCTACAGTTTAATTGATAATTATAATAAATGGGTTGATGAGGATACTGCAAATGAAGAGGATGCTATATTTGCAGAACTAACACCAGTATCAAAATTTACTTTTCTTAAAGGAATGGTTTTTAGAAATAACAATCCCGCAGTATTTGGAATTCGTGTAGATGTGGGAACTCTAAAACATAAAATTCCGTTTATGAATATGGCTGGAAGAAAAATCGGAAATATACATCAACTTCAACTTGATAAAAAAACAGTAACCTCTGCTAAAACTGGAGATGAAGTCGCTTGTTCTGTTAAAGATGTTACAATTGGTAGACAAATATTTGAAGAAGAAGCATATTATACATTTCCGCCATCGCATGAAGCAAAACAACTACTCAACAAGTTCATGCATAAACTTGGTCCTGAAGAACAAGAAATCCTAAATGATATTGTTAAAATTCAACGAGAAAAAGAACCAGCATATGGTTACTAGCTTGAATGCTTTTTACAAATCATATTAATTCCTGGTGCACCAACTGCACCCATCATTTTATCTATAATCTGTCCTGCTTTGAACATGATAAATGTGGGAATTGATTGTACTGCAAATCTCATTGCAATATTCTGATTGTTATCAACGTTAATTCTTGCAAATTTTATAGTTGGATATTTTTTTGATAAACTCTCAAATACTGGATGCATCATTTTGCAAGGCCCGCACCACTCTGCCCAAAAATCTACTAGTGTTGGATTATCAGCTGATACTGTTTGCTCGAAATTAGAGTCATTCAAATCTATTATGCCAGGCTCAACTTTTGGTTGACTCTGCTGTTTTAGCATTTCTTCTAGCTTTCTTTGCTTTATCTTCTCAATCTCAGGATCATCTGACATACTCTAAGCCAATCATTTCTATTAAAAAATCTATACTAGATTCAAAGATGGTTTAGTCCCCATCATTCTTTATTGGAATCACCTCAAATCTTCTTGACTTGCAAATCGGACACTGATCAATATACTTTGTAAAACTAACTGAAGTGTAGACAATACCGCAATCTCCACAGATTCTGAGATTCCTGCTTAGCTTGCCCATATCCATACCCAAAAATTATTGTGATTAAAATCTAGCTTTTCTTGTCTTACTGATCCCATAAATCATCATTCCAGGTATCGCAACATACATTCCAAGATTCATCAAAATCACACCAGTACCATACCCAATAATCTCCTGATCTGAATCTGCCATTGACATCACAGACAGAGATGTCAGTAATGGTGTAATTGCAATCTTTACCATCTCCTTGAATACTGGGTTTTCTCTTTCCATATCTGCAATATATGGCGAGAATGAATAGTATAGTTGGTTGAATCCTGACATAAATGAAGCACCAGACTCTGTGCTCATCAGTTGGTTGTCTCTAATTTCTCTTAGAAGTTGAACCTGTGGTGCCATCTCAGAGCCATATGTGGCAGTAGCAATAAGACAGCCTCCTACTTCAGTATTATTCTCAAAATCAGGGACGCAGTTACCGTTTATGAGTATCTCTCCAAATTGCGAAACTGTCGATCCCTGTGACATTATTTCCTGATTTTGAATTGCAACAATTCTCAGATAACCATCTTGTGTTGTTTTTTGGATTTTTGCGCCAAAAACTGCCTCACGACCCATTGATGACTCACATCCAAAAACAATACTAGTATCGCGTTTACCATTTACTTCAGTATAATCAAAACTAGAGGATTGTAGTGCACCAGACCATTCAGTGTCAGAAAATATCAATAATTTTGCTTTACCTTCAAGTATTTCTGATTGCAATTCTTCTTCTATTGTTTTTTCAATCTGTTGTGGTTTAGTTAATGCAGTAGTTGTTTGGGCAAAGATATGTGTCCCAGTAATGATTATTTCATTGTCAGATCTTGTAAAGGGAATTGTAATCGTTCTATCTATTGGAGTTACGGTTTCATCAAAGAAATGGAGTGTCAAACCACCAACTAAAATGTTGAAATTATTATCTCCAGAGTCAGTTTTAGAATCAATCAAATTTCGAGGTAGTGTTATGATTAATTCTCCCCGGGTTCTGCTGTCTAGGGAAATTATTAGAGATGTAGTTTCTGAATCGATATTAAATTCTAAAATTTCTCCGCCACGTATTTCATATTTTGGTTCTGTAAACTGTTGTGCAAAAGTAGGAGTTGCAAATGAGCCAATCATTACCAAAAATAATGCTATTACTATAATCCCTATGTTCACTAGTAATAGTATATTACAGAGACAAATAAATCCACTAGTTTAATTTTGGGATTTTCAATTTTTTGTCATTTTAATGCACCAAAGACTTACAAAATAACTTGTCAATTTCTAGAACATCCACATTTCACATAGACTACTTTGAATTCTCCATCTGCTTTGACATTGTGTGACATTGGTTTATGACAGTGTTGACATTCTACAAATCCGTGGTATTCTTCAACATAAATCATTTTGTATTGCCACGATTTTGTTTGCTCATCCCAATATACGGAGTTAATTTCAGTCGGAGTATCCATCTTTTACTTTTTTAGCTAATTTCATTAATTAGTTTTTAGAAAAAAGTCTTAAGTCCATATAATAATTTGAAAATTAATGAAATTGTTTGTAGTTATCAGTATTTTGTTAATTAGTTTTATTTCTATGAATGTTTTACCTGGTGCATTTAGTGAACCGACATTAAGTGCTCCAGATTTAGTCGTTGAAAAATATGTGCCAAATCTGTGTTGCTTAATAACTACAATGACTTTTGTTGGAGACGACATTCTAATTTTACAAAAAAGTGATGGCCAGGTTCGATTAATTCGAGATGGAATCTTACAAGACAAGCCTGTACTTGATGTTAATGTTAATTCAGAAGGAGAAAAAGGGATGTTGGGCATCACCAGTATGGACTCCTCTGTCTATCTCTATTTTACAGAGGCAAATAAGGATGGAGGGGAATCATTAGGAAATAAAATTTACAAGTATGAATGGAATGGAGACTCTTTGATAAACCCTATATTGCTAAAAGAACTTCCTTCTAATGTTTCTCATAATGGTGGAGCAATGGTTACTGGATTAGACAATAAAGTCTGCAGTAATTGGTGACACATTACAATATGGTCTTCTTCAAAACAAACCCTTGGAATGGTTGGAAGGTACTGACATTGACCTAAAAGATAATGGTGTGATTCTACAACTAGAAACACAAGATCCATATTTTGCTATGGGAATACGAAATAGTTTTGGTCTTGCGATAGATCCTGTTACTGGAAATTTATGGGCTACAGAAAATGGCGATGATGATTTTGATGAAATCAATTTGATTTACAAAAAATTTAACAGTGGCTGGATAGTTATCATGGGCCCTGCTACAGAATCAGAACTTGCCGAACTTCCAGGTTACAAAGATTATGTTTATAGTGATCCAAAATTTAGTTGGGAAAATTCTGTAGCACCTACCGGATTAGAATTTGCAAAATTTCAAGAAATCCGTAACTATGATGATTCTATTTTTGTAGGGGATTGCAATAATGGAAACATCTACAAATTTGAATTAAATCAAAATAGAGATGGTTTTGAATTTTAGTTCT
>JAOTUX010000060.1 GCA_029863665.1 Candidatus Nitrosopumilus sp. | reverse complement strand
TCAAGTAATTGTACCCTCAGTTTTTGATGATTACTCTTCAAAAAATATCCTGACAATGGAATATCTTCCAGGAATCAAAGTTACAGATGTTCAGGCACTAGATGAGAAAGGAATTGACAGAGAACAGCTAGTAATTGACGTTCATAAGGTCTTTTTTACCATGCTTCTCAAACACTCACTTTTTCATGCAGATCCTCATCCTGGAAATATTGCAGTAACTGATGAAGGAAAGCTTATTTTGTATGACTATGGGATGGTTGGAAAGATAAATGATGAGACACGATTCAAACTAATTCGACTTTATCTAGCACTAGTTGAAAAAAATCCCCCACGAGTTGTTAATGCCATGAGCGATCTTCAAATGCTAATTCCTGGACATAACAGATCAGTAATTGAAAAAGGAATTGAACTTTCTATTCGTGCAATGCATGGAGATAAACCTGATGAAATGGAAGTGCAAAGTTTAATGGAGCTTGCAAATCAAACCATGAGTAAATTTCCATTTATTTTACCAAAGAATTTGGCTTTGTACATGAGAATGGCATCAATAATTGAGGGAATCTACAAAACACATAATGTTGATTTCAAATTTGTCAAAGTTTTAAAAAATATTCTTGAGGAAGAAAATTTGATTTTAGGGGCTTATGTTAAGGAACTAAAGATTTCTTTTGATAGTTTCTCAAAATCAATTGATACTGTACTACGGATTGGACCTGAAATGGAAAAATTCATGGGCGAGTTTCAATTCCACATGAAAAAAAGAAAGCCAGTGGTTTTAATCGGAGGAAGTATCTTTGCCTCTGCAATATTTGTAGGCTCTGCAATTCTTTTTCAGTCTAGTGAATCTGTTGGTTTGGCAGGAATGGTTGGTTCTGGTATTGCTATGGGAATTTCTGTATTGTTTAGGAAATATTAGATTATTACTCTATTGAGATATTTTTTCCCTTTTTTGCAATAGGAATAATTAGTGTCAGAACACCATTTTCGTATTTTGCAGATTCAATTTTTTCTTCACCTTGTTTGATGTCAATTGGTAGTCTAATTTTTTTATCAATAATGTTTGGTCTTTGATTTGAAATTAATGTCTCTGATTTCTTTTCATTAACTTCTTTTTGAGCCTTGATAGAAAGTATATCTTCACATAAAATTAACTTGATATCTTCTTTGTTAAATCCTGGAATGTCAATTATTACTTTTAGATTATTTTCATCTAGATACATATCAATTGGTGGCAAAACAAATTCATAAAATTCCCTAGATTTATTTCCAATCTCTTTGATTACTTCTTTAACAAGTCCCATTTTATGTTGTGTGCTTAATTTTAAGTTATAAATCTTGATGAGATTTGTTTAATTTTTTTTAAATATGCTTAGTTTAATTTCAAATATTTTTTAAATCCATCTTTTTGTTCTAATAAAATTTAGATACTATATTATATTTTGAACGCGTCCTATTTTCCCACTATTCAATTCCACCTTAATTCCATATGGATGAAAATTACTTAAAGTAAGAATTCTTTTTACTGTACCTTCTGTTAAGTTCCCTGAACGCTGATCATGTTTTTGTATTATCTGTACAATTATTCCAATTTTGATTTTATCTCTTGAAGGTATGACGCCCAATAATGTAACATTTTGATGATTTATTCTAAATCTTTGTTTTTGATAAATCATAAAGTTTTAAGAATTTTTCAAAATGATTTTTTTATTTTATCTATGATTTTGAAAACATTCTCTACAGTAAACTGGTCTGTCTTCTTTTGGTTTAAATGGTATTTGGCATTCATTTCCACAATCTCCACAGGTTGCAGTAAACATTTCTCTCGGTCTACTGTCTCTTGAGCCTCTACCGAATCTTGAACCTCTATCATTCCTGCCATAATTGGATCCTCTTCCATATCTAGAGTTACTACGTTCCTGAGGTTTATGATTTTGAAAACATTCTCTACAGTAAACTGGTCTGTCTTCTTTTGGTTTAAATGGTATTTGGCATTCATTTCCACAATCTCCACAGGTTGCAGTAAACATTTCTCTTTCTCTATTTCTATCAAAGGACATGTCTTTCTGAAAATTTGTAAAATTGTATTGTAATTAAACTGTTGTAAAACTACTTTTTTACTCAAAATTGACCTAAATTCCATTTTCATTTTATATTTTCTAATATTGATTGATCAAAGTAATTTGAAAAATTATGCAAATTTTTTGAAAATTAAAAAATTGATGAAATACTAGTAGATAATCAATAATTAAGATTCTAGTGTATTATGTAGATTATTCTTAGCAAAATAATTGGTTTGCAGAAATTTTGATAGAATAATTATACAATTATTTGAATTTGTAACGTAACAATGCAAGAACATGGTCATAATCTTCTAATCTTTTTACAAGTTTAGGGTTACTTACAAATTCAATTTTAGATGAAGTGTTTTCAGCCATTTCTATCATTTTTATTATTTTTTGATTTGTTGGAGATGAATGATAATAATTTGTAGAAATCAAGAGAGTATCTACCGCACCAATTTCCAGTGCTTTTTGTATCTCTGAATTCTTTTTTGCAATAAGACCCTCCTTTACAAGTCGCTCAAATTTGGCAATTATTTCAAGTACATGTTTTTTTCTAAAATCATACAGATGTTTTATGATTTTTTTATTTACATCATAAGTAGAGGTATTAAATGATATATTATCAATAAAACGGCATTTCTTTTTTAGTTCTGAGTTTAACTCACTGTGAAGTTCAATTTTTGCAGTTCCGTCACCTCCTAAAAATAAAATTTCTACATTGTTTGAATCTAACTCTCTAATTTTTTTTACAATTTTTTTAAAAAATCCTTCAATGAATGTTTGCCTTGCTCTTAAGAATCGTTTTTGACTTTGTCCTCCTTTTTTATGTCTGCCTTGCAAATTAATACTAAATCGTTTTTCTACAAGTATTTTGTTTCCTTGAAGATATTGTATGTGTACAGATTTGTGATCAAGAACTACTAATATGATATTATAATTAGCTTTTAAAATATCATAAAATGGTTTTAGATATGGTTTTTTCCCAAGCACATACACATAGGGAAGTTTTTTTGATATTGCAATATCTTTGAGTATAATCCTACCATTAGACTGCCAACCAAAAATACAGTACGTATTAATAAATTGGTTTTTAGAACTTATGGATTTACTTAATTTTTCAATCCGTTTTTCTATTGCAGATTCAATTTTTTCAGTTATATCGTCTCTTTTTGTTTTTTTTAGAAGATCTACTGTTTCTAAATTTTTATCATATGGATAAAATACTGACACGCATGAAGAATTTTGAGATTTTAACTCTGAAATAAACCGATTTATGGAATACCATTCAAAAGGAGTAATTTCGTTGGAATCAAATTTTTTTAAAAGCATAGATTTTATTTCACCACAAGTTGATCATTTTACATCTTAACTAAGGATTTCTATGTCATGTAATCTGATTATTCTAGATTATTTCAACAATACCTATGTCATAATTTTTTATAAAATGGAAATATTAACTAAATTAATCAATTCACACTTTACAATACTGATGTTTTGAAACTTATTCCTAGTATTAATAAGAATTTTTTTATAATCTTGATAGATTTTTAATCAATTAATTTCTCTGATTGAATAACTTATGATAATTGTTATTGAAGGCGGAGATCAGGCAGGTAAATTGACTCAGTCAATTTTATTGGAAAAATCTCTTAAAAAAAGAAAAATCAAAACAAAATTATTTCATTTTCCTGACTATGATACTCCGATTGGGAAAGAAATCAGACAATATCTAGATGGAAAAAGAAAATTTCCTCCTCAAGTAATTCATTGCCTTTTAGCTGCAAATAGATGGGAAAAACTAAATCAAATTCTGAAAGCTCAAGAAAAAAACTCTGTCTTAATCATGAATCGTTACTATCATTCTAATTTAGTATATGGTTTAGCAAATGGACTAAAACAAAAATGGCTTGATAATCTTGATGCAGGTCTTCCAAAAGCTGATCTTGTAGTTTTACTTGATGTAACACAGAAAGAATCATTTCATAGGCAGAAAACTCACAGAGATAAATTTGAAAAAAATGAAGAATTTTTGAGACGAATCTCTAAAATTTATCGAAATACTGCCAAGAAAAAACATTGGAAAATTATTGATGCGTCAAAATCTAAAATAGAAATACATGAAGAAATTCTAAAAATCTTTTCAAAGAAGATAGGACTATGAAAAAAAATTATCTAGACATTATTGATCCAATTCATGATTTTATTCGTGTATATGAACATGAATTATCTATTATTGATAATCCTCTTTTTCAAAGATTAAGAAGGATTAGACAGCTTTCAGGTGCACATTTAACGTATCCTGCAGCTCAACATACAAGATTTGAGCATTCATTGGGAGTTATGCATATTGCTAGTCAAGCTGGTTATGCGTTAAATGAAAAAGGATTTTTAAAATCAGAAGATATTGAAATCCTTAGATTATCTGGTCTTTTACATGATATAGGTCATGGTCCTTTTTCGCATCTCTTTGAAGAAATAATCCAAACAAAAAAAATTTCACATGAAAATTTTGGTAAAGAGATTGTTTTAAAATCTGAAATTGGTGATAGTCTATCAAAGAATGGTTATGACAAAAAACTCATAACAAGAATTGCATTTGGAGATTCCAAATTTCAATATATGAACGAGATCGTTTCTGGTGCATTAAGTGCAGATATGATGGATTATTTACTTAGAGATGGTTATTTTACAGGAGCTGAACATGCAAAAATTGATCATAAAAGAATCACTCAATCACTTGATATACATCGGAAAAAATTAGCCTTAGAACGCTCTGCATTGTATTCATTTGAATCAATGATGCATTCAAGATATCAAATGTTTAAGGCAGTCTATTTTCATAAAACTGTCAGAGCAGCTGAAGTTATGTTACTTGAAGCATTAAGACTATCTGATGATGAGTTTGGTTTTACAACTTTTAATCTAAATGAATATGTCAAATTAACAGATGAATATGTTTTATCAACTTTGATCTCATCAAAATCTTCAAAACTAAAACGTGCCAAACAATTTGCACTAGATTATCAAAATAGAAAATTACTAAAATGTGTATTTGAACGAATATTGACAAGCAAAACCAATTTGAAAAAAACACGAACTGATGAACTAAGAACCCTTATTTCTAAAAAATCTAAAATTGATGAAAATGAAATTTTTGTAGACAGTTCTGTTACACCATCAATTCCACTTGCACCCTCAAAAAATGAATCAAAATCTATAATATTGATTACAAATGAGAATGGAAAATCCTTAGCAAACGAGATGCCAATTTCACAAATACCAGTGGTTTCAGCAATTTCTGGATTTATGAATATTCTTAGGATCTATACTCATGAAAAACACAGAAAAAAAGTTGAAATTGCCGCAAAATCAATCCTTGGTGTTCTAAAATGAAAAAAAGGATTGTAATCAAATTATCTGGAAGAGTTTTTGGAATGGATAATGTAAAAATACTAAAAGATTACGCTGAATTTCTTGTAAAAATCAGTAAGATTTGTCAACCAATTATTATTGCTGGTGGTGGAAATATTGCACGGCATTATATTTCTCATGCAAGATTATCAGGTGCAGATGAATCTACTCTTGACGAACTTGGAATTGAAATTTCTAGACTCAATGCAAAACTATTGATTTATGCTCTGAAGAATAAGGCATATTCACATCCGCCAACTACTTTACAGGAAGTTAAACATGCAGTAGATGATGGGTTAATTGTTGTTGCAGGTGGTTTACATCCTGGTCAAAGTACTAATGGCACTGCGGCACTGATCGCCGAAAAAATACAAGCCGAACAGTTTCTTAATGCTACTGATGTTGATGGAGTTTATGACATGGATCCAAACAGATTTAAAAAAGCAAAAAAATTTAGAAGAATTGAATTAAAAAATTTAAAAAATATGTTAATTAATGAAGACTCTATTGCAGGTGGGTATGATCTCATGGATATTGTAGCTCTAAAAATCATTGAACGTTCTAAAATTAAAACACGAATCATAAACGCTAATCCAAAAACTATTGAAAAAGCAATTAGAGGTGATGATGTAGGCACCAAAATTATTTTTCCCTCAAAATAATTATTTATGTCTCATTTTGAATTGTTGACCTTGTTTCAGACCAAATCTGAATTTCCTTTCCTGAATATTCAATAATTCCTAATTCTCTAAGTTTTTTGAAAATAGACAGAGCTTCTTCTTTTTTAACTGCCTTTGATTGAGCCTTTGTAAATCCGTCTTTATCTACAATTATTGCTACATATCCGTCTGGAGAATTAATTACAGCAGTAAGTTCTTCCTCTCCAACTGGTTGAAAATCCCCATTAACCTTTTTAGTTGTCAAAGTTAACATTCCAAATCCAGCTACTTCAAACATCTTCATTTGTGATTTACTTGCTCTTTGTTTTCCTTGTTGTACTGCTTGAAAGTACTGCATGATTTTTTTCTGTCCCAATGGTATAATAACTATCTCAACATTTAAGATATTAAGAGGAAATGCAAAAACTATGAATCCTAAAATCTTTGTTGG
>JAOTUX010000059.1 GCA_029863665.1 Candidatus Nitrosopumilus sp. | reverse complement strand
TCCTGTTGTAATAACTTTGTATCAGAGAAGTGGCCCGTCAACAGGTCTTCCAACCAGACATGGACAAGATGATTTACTCTTTACTGTTTTTGCAGGTCATGGTGATTTTCCAAAAATTGTTTATGCTTCTGGTGATATTGAGGAGAGTTTCTATGATACTGGTAGATGTTTTAATTATGCCGATAAATATCAAATCCCAGTGGTTCACATGATGGACAAATTTCTTTCTAGCTCTGTTATTACATGCAAAAAATTTGATCCAAACAAAGTTTCAATTGATAGAGGTAAACTGTTAGACAAAATTGAGGGTGAATACAAGAGATTTGCCTTTACTGGCGATGGCATTTCTCCTAGATCTAGACTTGGGTTAGATGATGGTGTATTCTGGAATACTGGTGATGAATCTGATGAATATGGACACATCTCTGAAGATCCTCAAATACGAATTAAGATGATGGATAAGAGGATGTCTCGACTAGATTTGATATTAAAAAAAATTATTCCCGATGATCAGGTAGTGTCTTTTGGAGTACATGACTATACAATAATCTCATGGGGTTCTACAAAAGGTCCAATTATTGATGCGCAATCTATGTTAAAAAAAGAAGGCATTAATGTTGGATTTATTCAAATAAAACTTCTTCATCCTTTTCCTGGAGAATATGTACAATCTCTTCTTAAAAATGCTAAAACATTGATTGACATTGAGGCAAATCATTCTGGACAATTGGGAAAACTCTTCAAACAAAATGTATCTAGAGAAATTGATTATTTTGTTTTGAAATATACAGGACGAGGTATGACTAGTACTGAAATTTATGATTCACTAAAGAAAATTATTGAAAATAAAGCTACAAAGAGGGAGATTTTGAGTCATGGCGCTTAAACTTGCTGACTATAAAACCGATGTACATAATGATTGGTGTCCTGGTTGTGGTGATTTTGGAATTGTCAATGCATTACAAATGGCATTAGCAGAGATGGGAATTGAAAGAGACAAGGCAACAATTTTTTCGGGAATTGGCTGTTCAGGAAAAACATCTCATTTTATCAATACATATGGTGTTCATACTCTTCATGGTAGAGTCCTTACTTTTGCTCAAGGTGGTAAACTTGCCAATCCTGATATGACTGTAGTTGCAGTGGGTGGTGATGGTGATGGTTTGGGAATTGGCGCCGGTCATTTTGTTGCAGCTGGCAGACGGAATGTAGACATGACATACATAATTTTTGATAATGGTGTTTATGGTCTAACGAAAGGTCAGGCCTCCCCTACGCTCAAACTAGGTGAAAAAACAAAATCTCTTCCTTCTCCAAATACAAATTATAATGTAAATCCAATTGGTTTGGCAGTAGCAAGTGGTTTCACATTTGTTGCTAGAGGCTATTCCTATGATGTTAGGCATCTCAAAGATTTGATAGTAAAGGCCGTCAAACACAAAGGTCTTTCATTTCTTGATGTTTTACAACCTTGTCCTACGTACAATGATATCAATACTAGAGATTGGTATGCTGGTGTGGATTTGGCCAAAGAATCTATAGGGAGACATTCTAGAATTTACAAACTTGAGGATAGTCACTTTGATCCAATAGTACATTATGCAGAAGAATCAGAAGTCAACGAAAAATTATCTCAGGCCCTGATAAAATCTCTGGAGTGGGGAAACAAGATTCCTACTGGTGTATTTTATCAAAACGAACTTGTTTCTACATTTACTACTCGTTTGACTGATAAAATTCCAAATTATCTTGAAAATCCTCCTGCATCACAAAAGATTTCAGAAAATGGATTGCCTACAACTGATGTTTCAGAACTTCTAAATTCTCTAGAAATCTAGTGTATTACCTAAGAAGTTATAGATTAGTTTGTAGATTCTTTTGCTGTTGAATATCAACGAAGCAAATAAAATATTTCGAAAATCAATCATCAAAGGCTTCTTTGAACCACAACTTGTAAACCTAGATTTTAAAAAATCTCTAATAAAACATCCTTTGATAACTGATGATGGTTTAATGCAGTCTGATTTACTGCATGTATTTTTTGATGTTGATACTGGTTCTGATTATCCTGATGGAGATGAATGGTTTATTGTAGAGATGTTTTTCCCTTACGATGTAAAATTACCTGACAATCTAAAAGGAGTAGATTATTTTACCACTATCTCTACTGATGAAGGAAAAACTTACTGGCATCATCGTGAACTAGTTCGTTACAAATATGGAAAATCAAAAAAATTAGATGCAGCTTTAGAGTTTCTAGAATCAAAATATAAAGAACTTCATGAGTTACTAGGACCCATACAAAAAGATCTTAAATAATTTCTTTCCATAATTCTCCATTGAAAACATATCTCTTATTTTCAGATACTGCTTTATTGAGACGCCATCTGATTGATTCTGAATCAAATTTATAAATAATTTCAGAAATGCCTGATGGTAATTTTTTAGGATTTAAATGGTATGGCAATAGTTCTAAAACAAAATCAATCTTCTCTATGGCATTATCAAACCATTGTCTATCTTCAATATCGATAGTAAATACAATTCTTGGATTCCCAGAAAAATTAATTTTAATCTTTAATGCGTTTCCGCTTCCTCTCCTTCTCTTCATTTCCTTGAAAACAGCTTTGACTTTTTCCCAACGTTTAAAATCAAACCACTGAAAAAACGCTTCATCAAACGCCAGTGGAATCTCTATGTCTAAGAAGCTTACAAAATCCTCCTCATTTGATTCAATTTCATCTTGAATTATTGTAAAATGAGAATTCAGAAATCCATACAGAACTTCAATCTCCCATGGCGAAATACCATAATATCGTAATGTTGTTTTCAAGCTTTCTGACAATGATTTAAAATCTCAAAAATTGTAATTAAAGCTTCAAATCAAGTAAAATTGGGATAAATCGACCTCAAAATTAAAATTATATGGATAGAGTGGTTATTTCAGGTATGAAGAAAGAATATGTAGTGCGAAGTATTGATGCAGCACCTGATGGGGCACCATATGTAATTGTCTCATTATCCTCCATTAAAGATCTTAAAGAAGGGACCCAAAATCCCCCATCTCCTTTTGGTAGTCCAAAGGTAATGGGGTTTTCAAACATGAATGATATGATGAAGGATCTAAACAAGATGCTTTCTGGAATGGGAGGTACAGGAATGCAAGGCGGTCCCACTCAATTAAAACTTGAAATGCATGAATACAAAGAGATGGGTCTTGCAGTTGGAGATAAAGTCTTTTTAGAATTAAGTAAGGCTGAAACTTTGGGTGTTTAAACTACCAGATTGTGTTGAAATATTTCCAACCATAAAAAGCTCCTATTGTTCCAATTACAAATAACATTGGTTTCCACGCAAATACTGGGATACTTGGTGTTGCAAGTTTGACTTTGTAATTATCTATAATGGTATGGACATTTTGTTTGATTTTATCGTGCCATATACTGTAATCTACTTGATATTTTTTCAGAATTTCTTCTACCTCATAAACTACTGTGGTTCTCTGAGAGAAAAGATGTTGGAGGTAATCTCTTGAGACCTCCACTTCTGCATGAATTCCAATTAATCCTTTTTTCAGATCAACCATTCTAACATGCATCTCCCATGGTTTTTTTAATTTTAAATTTATGCCATTCCCGATTTGTCCTGGCTGTTTATGTTCAAATTTTACTTTAGTAAATCCCTCTTCTGTAAAAATTTTCATTAGTTCTTCAAAACTGTTTTTTACTACAATGTGAAGTTGTTCTACTCCGTCTTTATTGTCAACATCAATCTTATGTTTTAACCCATCAAGAAATGAAATTGTTTTAGGATATGTAGTAAGATATTCCATTATTTTGCCACCAGAATACCTCTATTTAAAGCAGAACTAAAATCTCTAGATATTTGGAGGATTTGAAAGTCCTCTTACATAAACACATAGATCTGGAGATATGGCCATTTCTGAGGGATTGATCACTCTATCAGTAAGTCTTGCATCTGAATTTCTTACTATGGCAAATGGTTTTGACTCTGCACCCTCTCCCATTTTGTGATTTGCGATTGTTGCAAGATTATCCACTACTGCTTGAAATGTGACCTTTAATGGATTATCGTCAAGATCTTTCTTTGCTCTCATATCTAAAACTGGTTCTATTCCGGCACATGCTACTCCTACCCCTGATGTTCCAATTCTTGCTGGCATTAATCTACTGTCTGCTAGAATTATTCCTACATGGATAAATAATTTTAAGAAGATTTTTCTACGAATTTGTTCTGCTACAAGAAACGGGTTTACTGGATATAGTATAATTTTATCTCTTTTTGCATTGGATTTGTCGATTCCAGCATTTGGTGCCATTATATTATCTGATGATGTTATTACGAATCCTCCTATTCCGCCAAAAATCTTATCTGATTCTCTAATGATAACTTCAGCAATTTCTGGCTTTAACTGAAATTTTTTTGAGATATCTGTACCTTTATCTGAGATTTTAATTTTTTGTAAATCTATAATCCTTCCTTGAGAATTTGAGATATATTTTGTTGAAATTACTAGAACGTCTCCATCTATCAATTTTAAATTATTTTTTTTTAGTGTTTCGAATAATGTCTCAAAAACATCAAATTTTCCCTCCATTCTGTTTGCTAAAAGTGGTAAAACTGATAGTTGCATAATATAATGAAATTCTTTTTCTTTTTTATTGTTCTGAATGTTGGTAATTTATCTACAAAGTTTATAACAAATAAGTAAAATTGCATGACTCTTGTTATTTTAGATTAAAAAGAAAAGAAGAGTTGCCTAAATTTTTGGCATAATACTGAGTTTTGATTTTACAGTTACTGCAATGATGCTTATGATGCAACAGAAGTATCATCATTACAATAGTTCCAAATTCTGGAACAACTTGTTTTGTTACGATTTCTCCTGGATAGTCCACATACTGTTCATCATGACCAAATCCTATAAATTCTTCGGTAATGATCACTGGCATTGCATCTGATGCATCTAGAAGCAATGCTGAAGCTACATGGTTGTTGCTAAGGATACCTTTGTGCATATGCCCTTCTTCATCTAGTAGAACAGATGTTCATTGAGTTGATTTAATATTGTATGTGATGTGCCCATATTTTCTGTTCTGAAAAGCTTTTAATCTGTAGAACAAACTTTTTTGATTATGAATATTGTTGAGAAAATCCTTGCTCGTGCATCTGGGAAATCTAAAGTTTATCCAGATGATGTTATTTTTGCTAATGTAGATAAGGTAATGATTCATGATGTATCAGGACCTGGTGTCATTAAGGTATTTGATAAATTAAAGAAACAAGGAATTTCAGTTGATAAATTATGGAATCCTGAAAAAGTCTGGGTAGCTGAAGATCACTTTGTACCTTCAGCAGAAAAAATATCTGCAGAAAATATTGTAAAATTATCTAATTTTACAAAAAACTATGGAATTGAAAAACACTTCAAATATGGTATGGGGCAATACGGAATTTGCCATACTTTATCTCATGAAGAAGCAATGGTGATGCCTGGAGATGTGTATGTTGGAGGTGATTCTCATACAAATACCACTGGTGCATTAGGTGCATTTGCTTGTGGATTGGGACATACTGATATCGCTTATGTTTTGTTGAATGGAAGAATCTGGTTTAAAATTCCAGAAACTTATTACTTTAAGCTAAATGGAAAATTACCTGACCATGTCATGGCCAAAGATTTGATTCTAAAAATAATTGGAGAGATAGGAACTGATGGAGGTGCGTATCAAACCATGCAGTTTGGAGGAAGTGGAATTGACGAAATGTCTGTAGAGAGTAGATTAACTTTGTGTAATATGACTACTGAAGCAGGAGCAAAAAATGGGATTGCTGAACCAGATAAAAAAGTTGTTGATTATCTTACTAGTAAAGGTGCTACAAATATACAATTGATAAATGGAGATGATGATGCTGAATACTCCAAAGTGTTTGAATATGAAAGCTCAGAAATGGAACCTATTATTGCAAAACCATTTTCCCCTGAAAATATATCTATTGTAAGAGAAGCTCCATCTGTTGAACTTGACAAATCATACATCGGCTCTTGTACGGGTGCAAAATATGAGGATTTAGAAGCAGCAGCAAGAATCCTTAAGGGAAGAAAAGTAAAGATCAGAACCGAAATTTTACCTGCGGCTATTTCTATTTATCAACGTGCAATGGAAAACGGATTATTGAAAATATTCTTAGATGCTGGTGTGACTGTTGGGCCCCCTACATGTGGTGCGTGTTGTGGTGCTCACATGGGTGTATTGGCAAAAGATGAAATTTGTATTAGTACTACAAATAGAAATTTCCCTGGAAGAATGGGACATGTTGAATCTCAAACATATCTCTCATCTCCACTAGTGGCCGCAGCTTCTGCAGTTACTGGAAAAATCACTGATCCGAGGGATTTGGAATGAAAGGCAACATCATAAAATATTCTCAAGATAATGTCGATACTGATGTAATTATTCCTGGCCAATACCTAAAAGTACATGATTATGCTGAACTTGCTACTCATGCTATGGAGGGATTGGATCCTAACTTTCATTCAAAGGTAAAAGAAGGTGATTTTATTTTA
>JAOTUX010000058.1 GCA_029863665.1 Candidatus Nitrosopumilus sp. | reverse complement strand
ATTACAATTTTATGAAGTTCTTTTTCTTTAATGTTTTTTTTACATTTAAGACAATTTTTTGATTCGACCATGTGTACATGCGATCCAAAGTAGGAATCTATAAGGATCTGCGATCAACTCAAGTTGAGTTAAAATGACTCAGATTTAGCTAAAGACTATATCAAATGCCTAAAGCAAGGCAGAAATATAGCAAATATTGATAATACTTATGGATAATTTGATGATGAAACATATGCAAGATCTTTATGGATTAAATCCGGATTTACCTCATATTGCATTACAATTCCCTAGATTGCCTCCAAGACTAGTCAATCCAATGTTCAAAATATATGAAAATCCTATGAAAGAACAATTCTCACAACAATCTGCAACTATTAATCAAAAACTTCAAGGATTCCAACGTATGTATCAAGAATATGCTTCAGGATTACTGTCAATGAATTCTACAATTATTCCACCAGGACATCCACTATATACAAGACAAAATTCAGTTGAGACACTACAATCTGAGAATGATAAACTGCTAAAGGAAAATCTAGAATTAAAGAAAAAATTAGAAAAAGAATCAAACTCTAACAAACATTAAGATATACTCAAATCTAAGTTTCAAAACTTACTAGTAAGAATCCTTATTAATTTCCAAAATCAGTTTTTAGTATGTCGAAAACTCCTGCAGATATATGGAAAGATACTCTAACAAAATATAGGAAAAAGTGCCAAAGCATTTTAAAAATATCTGCTAACATTAGATACGTGGGAATCATTAATGTTTACGGTAGGACTTTGACTGGAATAGTTAATCCAAATCTAAAACCCCTTTTAAAATCTGAACAAGTAAAAAATGAATTTTTTATAATTTCAACACTTGTGTCTTTAAGAAAAGATACAGTAAATACAATTGGAAAATTAGAACATGTGATTTTACAACATCAAAAAGTAATAATTGTAATTCTTCAAAAAAATGACATTACTTTCTATATTTCAATTAATAAAAAAGAAAAAGACTTAGAGAAGATTATTTCTTTAATTAAAAAAATAATCTAAGCTGGTGTAAATCCCTGATATCCACTTGTTTGTTGATCTTTGTCGTCAAAGATTGGCTCAAACAACGAAATTAGATAATCGTCTGGATCTACAATTACTGCGTTTTTTCCTGCTTCTTTTTCAACAATTTCCCGATGAATTTTAACACCTTTCCCCCTTATTTCTTCGACTGCAGATTTTACATCACCCACAAGAAATCCTATGGTGATGCCATTTTCAATGGAACCTCCACTATGTTGCTCTGTCAATGATGCTGGATGCAGACTCAATAAGGCTCCAGATGTTCCCAAATCAATCCAAGATCTTCTTTGGTTCTTGATAGGAAGTCCTATGATTTCATGATAGAACTGTAGAGATTTGTCTAGGTCCTTAACGGCCAAAATAACATTTCCAACTTTCTTGATATTCACAAATATTATACCATGAAGTTCTTTAAATCCATTGTTATTGAACTTCAACCATGGTTTCTGTTCTATCAACCCCGTTAATTTTTTGAATTTGATTGGCAACTTCTTTAATCTGAATGAGTTGTTCAACATCAATAATTGCTACTGCATCAAACTGTCCACTTGTTGGAAAAGAATCTGAAACAGATGTGATCTTTCGGAGTCTTGCAGCTATGAGTTTTTTTGGAGATTTTACTAAAATTATTGCTCTTACCAACCTAAATTAACCTCCACTTCAATTAGTGTCTCAGTAGTGACAATATTTTTAATTTTTTTAAAGTCAATTACAATATTATTAATTTCATCAATATTTCCTTGTAAAAGTACGCTTATGTCTGCTCTACCCGTAACAATCATTATCTGTTTTGCTACTTTACGTTTCTTCTTTAGTATTTCAACAACAGAATCTACCTTACCTGGCTTAACTGTAATTAAACACAACGCACGCATGTTTAGTATATGTTATTGGATCGAATAAAGATTCCTAATCAAAAACTTCTTGAGATCTCGCTTCTTCAAGATATGCCCTTCTTTCTTCATTAACCTTTTCTTGATCAATTTCAATATCATCATCAACTATGACAATGCCCATATCTCCAACTGGTTCATCTTTTTTCTTGGTCTTTGCTTTTGATTTGGACGTCTTCTTTGCCTTTTCAGACTTTGTTTTAGTTTTCTTTACGGGTGTTTTTCTCACAGTTTTTTTTGTAGCTTTTTTTTCAGCCATTAATGTCGAAAAATCAAGAGTTTGCCTTATTTTTAAAGATTATGCAGAATTATTTTCCAGAATTATGTTTTAGAATGTTCTGTAGATTGGTTTAAAGATCTATTTTGTGTTTCTTAAAATTATTAAAATAATTTGATCGTAATAAATCCAAAATATGTACAGTGCCGGGGACGGGATTTGAACGCGCGACAGCCCGGTCTTCAGCCGAGTGCTCTCCCAGGCTGAGCTACCCCGGCACTCAAAAAAATGCATTCAGTTGAGGAATTAAAGTTTGTCCTTTTAGATTTTCCAAAGAATGTCTTCTTTATTATTACGTTTATTGATCAAACGGCCAATTACAAAAAACAGATCTGATAATCTATTGAGATATTTGATACAATTTGAATTAATTTCATCTTTTTCACTTAATTGAACTACTTGTGTCTCTCCTCTCCTTACGACAGTTCTGGCATAGTGTAATTGCGCTGCTGCGATACTACCGCCCGGTAAAATAAAATTAGTTAAAGGAGATAATTCCAATTCCAATTTGTCAATATATTGCTCTAATTTGTTAACCATCCTTAACGAAACTCTGTTTTTTACATCATTTAGATTGGGGTTTGAAAGATCTGCACCCACTAAAAATAATTCATTTTGAATCCCAATCAAGATTTCTGTGATATCTTTATCTAGAGAATTTGTCAAGACCATTCCCAACACAGCATTTGCTTCATCAATAGTCCCATATGCGATTATTCTTGGATGAGATTTTGCTATTCTAAAATTTCCTTGAAGACTAGTATTCCCATCATCCCCTGTCTTAGTATAAATTTTCATTAATGTTGTATATCATAATTACCTATTATGTTGTTCGAAAATATAACATGAAAACTCATTAGGAGAAAAATTTACTCATATAGTTATATGATGTTAGATTTTTTCAAAACTGCTGCGAATCTCAAAAATATTTCCAGGCAAGGATGGATAGATAAATTATCCATAGTTGATCCAGAATCCGTTGCAGATCATTCGTATTCTATGGCAGTAATGAGTATGGTGATATCTGATATTGGAAATTATGATTCTGAGAAAATCCTTAAAATGGCATTGTTACATGATTTGGCAGAATCTAAAATTGGGGATTATACTCCCGAACAAATAAACAAAAAAGAAAAAACATTATTGGAAAATAATGCATTTAATGAAATAGTCAAAAAATTACCCAATTCACTAAAATCACAATATTTGAAAATTTGGCATGAGTATCAAGGAAATGCTTCACCTGAATCAAAAATCATACATGAAATTGACAGATTAGAAATGGCATTACAAGCACAAATTTATCAAGAAAAAGGCTACTCTGGAGAAAAACTAGAGTCTTTTTTTAAATCTGCAAAAAACGATATCACTGATCCTAAATTAAAAGAATTATTTACAAAGATTATAGAAAAGAGATAACAAAAAATGTCTGAACGAAGTAAGGATGAATTAATTGATGCACAAAAACAAGTAATAGGAATTTTGTTTGAAGTTATTAAGAGATTACAATCAAACAGTGATCTTGATGAAGAATATTTTCAGATAATTACAAAAGATAACAAAAATGAAGTTCGTCTAGGAAAAATTCTAAATGAAAGAACAGAGAATGCAAAAATTGTTGGACGATTATTAGAACAACTAGAAAGTTAATTCCCGCAACTACAATCATCATCAGAGATAACTCTAAGATGAGCTGTTTGTTGATATTTATCTTGAATATAGCTGGAAATATTTACAATTCTAATTCTAGGTTCTTTTGTTGTCCAACTACCTTCATTCTTAAACCAAAATTCAATCTCATCTATATCATATCGTTCATTATTTTCAACAAGAGTTTTGAAGATTTTTTTTATTTCATCAATTTCAATTTCTGATAACTTTGATTTATCTTCAACCATGGTAGTTATCTCATTTAATTTTATTATTACATTATTTGTTAAAGGCATGGATTCAAAAATTCCAATATCTTATAACAATCTTTTGAAGAGAAATTGTTTTTATAACAATTAAATTATTTGGCAAATATGCAATATTTTCCAGCTCTAAAACTAGGCCAAAAAAGAGTTGCAGAGGCAAGAGAATATCTTAACAAATTAACTGATGGAAAAGCTATGCCTGCATTGGCTTTAACTGATAATAAATCAAATGTATGGGAGCCTGTAGGAGAAGAAAATCTATATGCATTTGTTGATGAATCCGCAGGTTTTGTTTTAACTGATAATAGTGGCTATATTCTAGCATTAGTTGACAAGAATGGGTCCTCTAAGACAATTGTTCAAGGAGTAACCATGCAACAAAAAGAGAATTTAGAAAGAGTATTTGAGAATGACAATATTCAGAAATTTGAAGGCAAGGTAATCCTTCCAGTATAATTCTCAATGTAAGATAAAACGTAAACCTTTAGTTATCATGGTGTAAAGCATAATAAAATGACTAAATTTTCTCAAGAGATTGAAGTTCATGGACATCTAATTGACTCTTTGATTTTGACTAAAATCTTTGATAAAATAATGGATCTTCAAGGAGAATTCCAAGTATTAGAAATTGATATTGGTAAGAGGAAAAAAGATCAATCATATGCAAGATTGTCAGTTAATGGCAAAAACCAAAAACATCTAGATGAGATTTTAGAAACAATCTATCGAGAAGGTGCAGTATCTAAAATTCAAAAAGAAATTACATTAAAAAAATCACCAAAAAATTATGTAATGCCTGATAATTTTTACAGTACTACCAATAATCACACACAGGTTTTTCATAATGGGAAATGGATTCAAGTTGAAAATATGATGATGGATAAATGCATTGTAGTAGAGAATAATCATGCATTTTGTGTTCCAATTAGAGATATCAAAAAAGGTGACATGATAATTGTGGGTGAAAAAGGAATAAAGATCACCCCCCCTGAGCGTCCAAGAGAAGGAGTAAATGTTTTTGAATTTATGGGAAGTTCAAGCTCCAGTGAAAGACCTACACAACATATTGCAAAGAAAGTTGCAGAAGATATTCACAATACAAAAAAGAATGGAGGAAAAATTGTCATTGTGGGTGGCCCTGCAATAGTACACACAGGTGCAGATGATGCAGTATCTAAATTAATCAAATTAGGATATATTGATGGAGTATTGGCAGGTAATGCTCTTGCAGTTCACGATATAGAATATGCTACACTAGGTACTTCATTGGGAATGAATGTTCATGATGCAAGTTTGGCACATCATGGACATAGAAACCATATGGATACAATCAACGCAGTTTTCAAGGCAGGCTCTATTGAAAATATGGTGAAATCTAAGCAGTTAACAAAAGGTATAATGTATGAATGTGTAAAAAATAAAGTTCCTTTTGTATTGGCAGGCTCAATTAGAGATGATGGGCCATTACCCGATGTAATTACTGATGTCGCTAAGGCACAAAGAGAATACAAAAAAGTTCTAAAAGATGCAAGTATGGTAATTATGATTTCAACAATGCTTCATTCTATTGCAACTGGAAATATGCTTCCTGCAAATGTAAAAGTAATCGTTGTTGATATTAATCAGCCAACAGTTACAAAACTTATGGATCGTGGAACATGGCAAGCATTAGGAATTGTATCTGATGTGGGTGCATTTCTACCGATGGTTGTACAACAAATTAAGAAAAAGAGATAATTAAATACATATTTTATATTTTTTATATAAATTAGAATTTTAAAAATTAAAATTTTACATTTAACTTTTACGTATAATAAAACTAGATGAATACTACGCGTATTTTAAATGAAAAAAATCTCATCATAATTCAATGAATAAGAATGGGTATGGACCTTATTCATTAGGGATATTTGGATTGATGTTATTGTCAACTATCACATTAGCATCTGCAGAAGTTACAACCATTCAACCTAATTCTAAATTATTCTATCAAGAAGATGAAATAATATTTTCGGGAACTGTTGAAAAAGGCTCGACAGGTTTAGTTACAATTGTAATTTGTGATTTTAATGACAAATTTGTATTACTTGCTCAAGCAACAATCAATCCCGATAATTCATTTAAAAAAATGGTAAAAATTGATGATAGATTTATTGATTCTGGAATTTATGATGCAACAGGGTTTATTTTTAATATGACTCAAGGATCTGCTACTAATTTTGAAGTATCATTTGATGAAATTCAACATGATCTAAATATAGAAAAAAATGAAAATAAAGTAATTGTAGAATCCCCCATTCTTGATGAAAATATGGATGTAAAAACAAATGTAAAATCTGACCCATCACCATCACAAATTGCATCTTTTGTAGATTCAGATAAACATCCTCAATACTATTTAGACCGATACTACAATGAACCATCTTACAAATCATGGTTTGATAGAAACTACCCTGGATTAGAAATAGAAGAAGCAGTTGGATATTTCCCAAATGTAGATGAAATAGAAATAAGCGTTACAGAAACAGCAGTTCAAGAATTAATCGATCAAGAATTCATACCAGAAGCATAGGCATCACTCATAGTACCCTCCAAACAACCAAATAATAATTCAG
>JAOTUX010000057.1 GCA_029863665.1 Candidatus Nitrosopumilus sp. | reverse complement strand
TATATGTCCATTGATAGTGAAATCATTTTCATTAGAAAATCTAAAGCATAATATCCTTCTCTAGCAATGGCAAAATCAAACACCTGAGGAATTATAGATTTTTTAATTGCATGTACTACACTTGACTTATTAAAAGAAACTTTGTTATTAATAATGAAAGTTGTTGCATCAACATGCCTTCCACCAAGAACAATTATAGATTCTGGCAATATTTTTTTAATCATTTTAGATATATCTATTGCATAGGGAAGTGCGGGAGAGACAGTACTAATTAATATGACTTTAGGTTTGTGATATGATAGTAATTTTTCTAAATTTGATTTTGTTTTTGCATTCCATACCCTAGGATCAAATACCCATTGATCTGTGTTTAATCTAGTTTTTACCCTGATTCGAGAAGGGTTTGTTTTACAATTTTCACGATAATTATTGTCAGGTAAAATATCCCATGCAGGACATAGATCATTATATTCTCCTATGGGAGAAGATTTAGATTTTATAAAATTTGAATCATGGTCTTTTTTTGCAACGCATACTTGTTCAATAGGATATGAAAGTGCAGTATACAAACACATTGGATCTCCAGGAAATTCAATTTTATTTTCATATTCAGTTAATGCTGGGGCAAGTATTGATAAAACATTATAACTCCTATAATTCCATGCGGCATTGATTTCATTTGGCATTTCTTTTGCAATTATAGTTCGCCGTAATTGTAGAAATTGTTTGTATTCCTGACTAGATAAACGATTAATATCGTGTTGTAATTTACAAAGTAATAATTTTTCATTCATATAATTATTCAACCGTATAGATTTATAAGTATGATCGTAGTTTCTTAATATCTTCAATTTTATGTTGAAACCGAAATATTAAATTTTTTTATCAAATTATTTTTCTCTCTAATCATTATTCTATATTTCAAAACTCAATGAAAATTTTTACAGAAAAAAAGGATTATAAGGCAGATTCCAAGTTAGAAATTCTTGAGATATACGTTCTACAATCAAAAACAAAGCCATTATTCTGATTAAATAGTATTTTGTTGAGATTCAGGACCGTATGAGACAAGTATCCTGCCATCTTCAGATATTACATACTGAGAAATGTTATATTTCTTTTCATCGTTTACATAAAATCTCAGAGTATACTCATCAGTACTGCAAAAATCCTGTCCATCATAAACACAAGACATTCTTGGCTTTAGCTGCATTCCAAGAGTTTCAAAGAAAAATCCAATTGTGGCATAACGCAGAGTTTCAAAACATATCTTGCTTATAGTAATAACCAAGGCAAAGGTTTTGCAATAGAGCAAGTTCCATTAAATGATGAATTATCTCAACACGGGTATATGATATCCAAACTAAAAAGTGACAATTTTCATTAGATGGGAATCACCACAAAAAATCCTCCGTTTGATGATGCTGCAATATATTTTTCATCAAGGAATTTTGATGTACTTACAGGACCTGTAGATATTTTGAAAGATATTTCAACTCAAATTGGTTGGATACCTGATTTTGTATCGCATGAGAACAATATCTATTTTGTAATACAAGGCAATCGCAATCAAAATTGCATTCTTTACTCATCCAGTAATGATGATGGGAATATCCAATGAGGGGGTATGCACATATTGAAAGAGAAATTCAGTATTTCAGTTGATGAAGATCTGTTGTTGTGGTTGGATTCCCAAATAAAGAAGAAACGGTTCGCAAGCAGGTCTCACGGTATTGAATATGCATTAAATGAGTTAAAGGAAAAGTCTTGATACAAAACTATCCATTACGATTCTGATTTCTGCTTCAGATGTTTTACATATACAATGGGATTTCTACGTAAATTTTATCTACGATATTTGCCTAATTCATGTCTCATGGCAACGTATGTTTGCTTGTATAAAGTCGGATTTGATCAACAACAAAGTATATTCCAAATTCACATAGACCACGCAAATATGAAAGGAGATAATTAAACTGTCTGACAAAAAGATACATCAGTTAAACATACGACTAACCCACGAAAATTTTATTATATTAAACAAAATGTCTAAAGACACAAAACAGGGTCCTAGCACGATAGGGTCTCAGATTGTATCTCAATGGATCGAATTTTACTGTTACAAGATACAGAAAGGAGATGTTATCTTCTCCAAGCAGCTTCTGAAAAAAATTATCAGTATTTTGGATAAATCAAAGATTGACAAGGTTTCTGAATTCATGGCAAAGCACATCATAAAGGAGATAAAACTACAGAAAGGAGATGTAACCTATCCTGTTTTGTCTGATCATATACTAAAATGGAACAAGATAAACCGTCTGCAACTAAATAGAATCAAACAAAACAACAACAACGATGATTGCCCAGACATGTTCGTTTCCAAGCATAATCTTGGATGTAACTGGTCTGAGTTAGAATGCAAGACATACACAAAAGCTTTTGAGTTGATTGGACAAGATGTAATTTCTAGTGAGTATGATGAGGACATGTTTTGCATCAAAGTAATAAAC
Organism: Candidatus Nitrosopumilus sp.; assembly: GCA_029863665.1. GTDB lineage: Archaea > Thermoproteota > Nitrososphaeria > Nitrososphaerales > Nitrosopumilaceae > Nitrosopumilus. Next base: position 4,289 of record JAOTUX010000057.1, on the reverse strand, counting down.
AGAAATGGCATACAATAAATTTCTCTAAATTTTTTTGAAAAAAACTAGGTACAAATGCTAGCATTTGTAACAAAGATAACTAGGGTGGTTATATGCAATTGTCACCATATTCTGTTGCATGACAACCTCACAAACACAAAACAGTGAAACAGATTCTAAAACAGATAAAAAAGAAAAATTACCCCTATCATTACAAGACACATGTCTATGTCAAAATAAAAGACCAGAACTTGTGACAACAGTTGAAGAAAGTGAAATTGTCTGCAGGAATTGTGGAGTTGTATTTGGGTTTGATGAAGATGAGAATAGCAACACCATCCCATATTACCACATTATAAAATCCAGGATCAACTTATATCAAAAAAGACAAAAGGGTGGAAACCCACAAGATATAAAAAAGATAACACATATTTCCAATCTAAGTCTGGAGAAAAACAACAATTCCGATATTTTATCATTTGCAGACATTTGTGACAAGCTAAAATTATCCGACATTACATCTGAGAATTGCTGGAAGTCATACTATGCCCTGAAAAGACAGACAAGCAAATTTACCAGAGCAAAGGCAATGTGTCTTGCCATTTACCAGATCTGCAGGGACAACTGCATTCCGTTTGATGAGGATAAAATCCGAGACATAGTGTGCCAAAGCTTGGGGGTCAAAAAGGCACCAATGCTAAAAAGCATCATCTTCAAGGTAGGAAAAGAAAAATTCCAAACTGAACCAAATAACAGGGAGGCATTCTATCTGAATTTGCATCTCTCCCAGGCACAAAAAGACCATAATATAGAGGATATCACCATTCTAAGACGGACTGCAGTAAGATACTATGAAACTATTGTAAATCCACCATCTTCGTCTTCCTCAAAAAATAATGGATTATCACTTGTCATGAGAAATAATAATAATTCAGATTACAACACACTGGCCAAAAGGGCTGTGACATTGGCAATTCAGAGGTGCCTCAGACAATGAGTAACATCATACCATCAAAGACTAAAGTAAAGATTTCAGAAATACTTTCACCAGCTGTAAGTGTAGGAATATGCACCATATCCAACATTGACAAGTTTGCAGAGATTGCAAGGGAAAAACCAGAATCATTACCTGAAATCAAACTATCAAAAGTAGATGGAAAACTCTATGCAATTAATCATCATGATGTCATATTGGGATGCATGCAAGCAGGTCCGAGTGTCATTTCAGAGATTAATGGTATAATCATAGATAATGACTGCAAAGGATCCCATGACATTTTACTTGCACATTTCAAAGAGATTCTAGAAAATGAAGTGTTTAATCCAGTGTCAATCTTTGACAGCATATATTATCTCGAAGAGAAACTACAGTTACAAAAACAAGACATACTTGACATGCTGCATATCAGTAGAATGCCATTTGAGAAAATAATTCTCTCAAAAAATAACAATCACATCTCTGCAAAATCAATCGAGCAGTTACAACTAATTGTAAACCAACTATCCCAAAGAAAGAGTATAGTGCCATCCCAAGTATGTGTCCCGTTGTATGTACTATCAAAGATTTCAAGACTGGATGAAGAGTCACACCAGTTACAGCTGATATCTCAGATTCATTCGGATCTTGATGCAATGAGTGATGCATCCTTTGCATGGACTACACCTGAACAGATTGACTCTATGATAAGATACATCAGACAAGATGCAACACATGAGGAAAACAACAGAGAAGAATCAACTGTTGCAATACCTACAAAGACAGAAGATGTAGGAAAAGAAGGGACACCAAAAAAATCCGAATCAGAAAAAGAGAGCGAAAGCAAAAAACAAGAAGAACAATTATCAGCAAAGAGTAATCCAAAACAAAACCAGAATGACGCCAGCAAAAGCAGTAATTCTCAAGATGAAAAGGTAGACGGCGAAACCATGACAGTAAAAAAATCAATACCTAACATGATAATCATCCCTGATGAGAAGACTGGCAAACCACAGATTCTGGTAAACAAGAGGACTGGTGCAGTATCAAAAATAGAGCCATCAGACAACCACAGTATAATAAAGACTGCTTCTGTAGGCACAAAATCACTCTATTCTATACCGCTTGATGTCATAAAGCATCTGAAGTTTGACGAGTATCATATAAAGCACAAGAACTTTGAGTCACCAAGGCAGCTAGTTGACGCATTAGTGATGTTTTCAAAGGATGCAAAACTGTCCTTATTCTGGAGTGTTGCACAATAGTTCCATGAACATATCAAAAAACGATAATCGGTCAGAACTTGACAGAAAGGTAAAACGCATTTTGCTCTACAAGAAAAAAATTCACAGGAATTCTACATGCAGTAATATCATGGAGATGTTATATCCAGATACACGATTTACCGTTCAACAAATAGCATCCAAGACAAACAAGCCATATCTTTACACAAAAAAGATTGTATTACAGATGCAGTCAGACGGATATTTACTCCATGATGGAAAAAAGTACAACAAGGAATATTTTCTATCATCTACTGGAAGATGGTTTGCAGTATGCATAAAGTTGGATTACATACCGTTTCAGTCATTGTGTATCTTATCCCAGACATACTGCAAAGTCAAAAGAGATCCAAATAGTAAAGCAAGCTGTTACATGATATCAAAGTTCAGAGACACATTTGACAAGTCATACGATGATGAGGATGGGGCATGTGCAAGTGCAGTGTATACGTCAAGAAACATTTCACAGTCAATTAGAATGCTCACTGACAGGAGTCTGCTGTATTGGGCAAACGAAGATTTTGTAAAGATCAGCCCAGGAATTTTTGATCATTTGCAAAAATATAACATGGACTTTATATCTCTTGTGTCATGGCAGAACGAAATATTTGAAAAATGCAGAAAAGAACAGTTCAAAGTAATCATGACCAATCCAGGAAAAAAGAATCTGTTCTCATTCATTGGCCAAATCAATAAGTAATTGAAAGGTCCACTCTGACTTCTTGAAATTCGGAAGTGAGACTGGACCTTTTGAGTTTCAGAGTTTTATTGTTATTAGTAATTGTTCTTTGTGGAAACAGTAGTAGAATCACTTCGCATCGTTTTGTTTGTATCAATGCTTGGTATTGCAGGAATATGTGATGTAAAATCAAGGGAAATTCCTGATGTAATATGGTTGATTTTTGGAGGTATTGGTGCAGCATTATACATTTGGGACTATGATGATGGAATGACTTCATACCATGTCATTGCAATTTTCACATCTGTCTTTGTAGGAATTATGCTATGGAGATGGAAAATTGCAGGCTCAGCTGATGCGTTTGCCATTCTTGCAATGGCTGTAATCCTGCCAGTTCATTACGAGTTTGTAATGATGCCAATAATGATTCTGGTAACGGCATTTCTCCTGGTTGTGATTCTTGTTATCTTGTACAATGTGTCTCTGAACATATCAGATATTATCAGATCAAGAAAGATGAATGTATTCTTTGAATTTTCAGAACCAAAACACAAAAAAGTATTTGCATTTCTAACTATTCATAAAAAAAGAAAGTATGAAAAATTTGTTATACCAGCAGAGAACTTTATTAGCATAACACCTGGCATCAAGTCATTTGTATTTCTGTCATCTCGAAATAAAATAAAAAGAAATAGTCAACTGGAATCAAATGAGATGCATGTGCAAAATGTCCCACCACTAATATCTTACATGTTTGGTGTCGCATTGTTTTTGTTGCTGCCTGAAATTCTAAGTATATTATTTTCCTAATTTAGATTACAAAATTAATTTCTAATTGATCAAGATTTCGTTGTAATGTTATATTAGTTTCAAAGGTAAAGACAAAGACGCCGGGGGTTAGTTGGAATCTTAGAAATATTTCTATTTGTTGTTTAGAATAGGAGCAATCTTTTTACGCTAGATCTTTTCATTTTATCAATCTTTATTTAATCCAGCCTTTTTGGAAACTGCATCGATTCCGGCAACAGTAGCTACCAAAGTTACACTAAGAATTACATTATCAATAGGATTAGACATAACCATATTCTGAACTTGAGGCATAACCAGAATAATTCCACTAATAGGTGCAACTAAGAAAGATCTAGCCAATTTTTGTCTATCATATCCTTCATATTCCTTAGGTTTTTGTTTCGTCAATTTATCGGCATCGGATAAATTATTATACTGCTTCCATTCTTTTGTGTTCTTTTCTCTTCCTTTCAAATAGCCTAATGTTGTATGTATCATTACTCCTGTAACAACAATACATACAGAGTATCCAATTACATGCCAAAATGGTAATGTTTTGGAGTCATCATTGTCAGTAGATTCA
>JAOTUX010000056.1 GCA_029863665.1 Candidatus Nitrosopumilus sp. | reverse complement strand
TTGGAAGGTATGTCAAAACTTTGAGAGGAATTCCACAGAAACAAAAATCATGTGAAAATTGTTTTGGAAAAGGATGTAGAATCTGTAATCTTCATGGAATTTCTGAATTTAATAGTGTTGAAGGTATAATCTCTCAATTTCTTTTAAAAAGACTTGGCGGAACTACTACTAAATTCACATGGATTGGAGGTGAAGATAAATCTAGTTTAGTTTTAGGTAATGGGAGGCCATTTTTTGTTAAAATTCAAAATCCTCTTAAAAGAAATCTTAAAGTAACTACTATGAGTTTTGATGCTCTAAAAATCACTGATCTCAAAATTGTTCATGAATCTCCAAAAAAGCCTCTCATATTCAATTCATCAATAAAGATGAAAATTTCTACCGATTCTCAAATCAAATCAAAACATCTAAAAAAATTAATAGATTTTACAAAACAACCTATTGTTGTTTATGAAAAATCTGGAAAACGCACCGAGAAAAAAATCCTTGCTATAAAGTACAAACGGATCTCTGATTACCTGCTTATCATATTTATCAGAGCTGAAGGAGGTTTACCTGTTAAGAGATTTGTAGATGGTGATGACGTATCTCCTGGAATTTCCCAAGTTCTTGACACTACATGTAAGTGCCAAGAATTTGATTTTCTTGATATCGAAGTACAATGATAACAATTAACTAGCACTGAATCTTGTGAAATGACATGCCAATGAGAAAAAAAGGTAAACATCAAAGACATGCTGATCAAAGAGCTGAAACTCGTAAAAAAAAGAAAGCAAAATCTGGAAAACCTAGATCTTAACTAAATCAACCTTTTTACGTTTAATCTTGACGAGTGGAAATATTGGATCCTCTAATACGTTTGAAAGATGCACATTCTAAAGGAATAATTCCTGATGATGTATATGATCTTACAATAGAGCGTTTTCCTATTACTGTTGCAGGTATAAACAGAATAGAAAAAGCATCTGGAATTAGATATCCCGTTGCATATGTAGATCCTTCTCTTGTGATATCTTCATCTGATCCTAATTCCTATCAGTATGGTATTTTATTTGCAAGAACAATCCCTGTAATGTTTGAAGAAAAATTTCAGGTTGTAATTCAAATTTCTGCACCTTTGGTTGCTTATGGACTAAAGGGAACAATTCATGCAATTTTGGCACATGAATTCTTACATTTTTTAGAATTGATAAGAAAAATTTCAAAGATGGATTTACTTTCAGATGAAATTTCTGGAAATTTATTTGAAAACGTCTATAGTGATGAAACGAGATTGTTTGAACCTAAAGCTGTTTTTAAAGATCGTACTTTGTTAAACCATATAACAAAACGATTTCCTGCTGGGTTTCGTGATTTTAAACTAGAAGATAAGGTAATGAAATTTTGGGCTGACAGAAATCTTCCCAAATCCAATATTTCTCTTGATAGAAATACTGTAAAGTTACCTGTTGAATCCCTTTCTAAAATTAAATTAGATCCTGCATTTCTTCTAAAAATTGAACAACTAGAAGAAAAAAGTTCTAAAATTTCTAAAAAAAGATTGTATTAAACTATCTTGTTTTATTTTGAAACAATGAAATTTAATAAAATATTTTATATTTTTTCATTGATTAAATTCTGTTAATCCGCACTTTCCACAAGTATGCCTATCTTTATGCTCTGACATAAAAACACCTTTTCCACATCTTGAACAATTCTTTCTAATCCTTGATACTTTGTCTCCATCTACTTTGAAATACTTGTATACGTTGGGGCTCGAGCCTTTTTTACCTGCCATTATTCTGATTTCTCCTCTTGTTTTGGTTCTTCTGTTGGGGGTTCCTCTGCAACTGATTCTTGTTTTGTTGCATTGGCTTCTGCTAATTTTGCTTTAACTTTTTCCAGTCTTGAGAATATTGTTGGATTGACATGTTTTTTCGCCAATCCCTCATCTTCATAAACATAGAAAGTACCTGTGACTAATGGTTTACCTACATGTGTTTTTAATCTCATTGGGATTACTACTTTACCATCGAGTTTGAATTCTTTAGTAATCATATATATCGCTTCAAGTTTCTTGAGCTTTCCACCCAAACCTGCAAAATTACATGTTAGTTCTCTTCTTGACAAGAAGGGGTTATCTACGTCTGTAATCGTCTCGATAATGGACATGTACCCAAAATCCCTGGATATTTCATATAAACCTTGATTGCAGTGGATAAGAAATTTAAGAAATTACTATCCAGAAATGTTATGGAACGGTATATGCTTCACTTGGAAAATAATGGTTATGGTCCTGAACACTCTCGTGAGGTAGTTTACAAGGCAAGAGATCTGGCAGGTGACATGGCTGTTTCAGTTAGGGTTGCTAGAGTTGCCCGAAAATTTATCGAATTAGATGTATCTGTTGAAAAAGACAAACTTGACATACTTATTGAAAAACTATCTCCTATCGGTCATGCTGTCGACATTCGACATGTCTTTGAAGAAGAAATTGATAAAGAACAAGGAATAACTGATGGAATTTTTTATTTCAACAATGAACGGTTTTGGGAAAGTCATGAGGCGTTTGAAGGCGTTTGGAAAAAATGTTTTGGTCGAGAAAAGGAGCTTGTTCAGGGAATCATTCTAATGGCTGTTGTTTTTGCTCATGCTCAAAAGAATGAACAAGGAATTGGAATTGGAATGCTAAATCGAACCTTGGAGAAACTAGGGACATCTCCTTCAATGTATCATTCAATAGATGTGGACAAAATAAGAAGTAAAATTATTGAAATGCAACAAACAAATAATTTGGTTACATTTGAGATTTAATCAATTCTAGAGATTTTGTAACTACTTCTGCACCTTGAAGTAAACCTATGTTTCCTTTCTTTGCTTGTTCTTCTGTCATTCTTGTGGTTCCATCATTTTTAATAAAATCTCCTGAAACTAACACTGGAACTGGATCATCACTATGTCCTTTCTTAATACATGGAGTTGAATGATCAGCTGAAATGATAATTGCAACTTTACTTGAATCAATATTCTCGACAAGAGTTTTGAAGAATCTCTGATCAATCTCTTCTATGTTTTTCATTTTGCCTATTGCATCTCCATCATGCCCGAATTCATCTGGCCCCTTCAAGTGAACATATATGGAATTTTGGGTTTCCATTGCCTTTGCTGCAACTCTTGCTTTTTCCTCATAATCTGTTAATCCTCCTGCTTCAAATGCTTTCATTTTGAGCACTTCAGAAATTCCAAGTTCTACTGGCATATCAACTATGCATGAAAAATTCATATCATATTTCTCATTAATTGGTATTACATCTGGATATTTGTTCCCTGCATCTCTTAGTAAAATACAACTTAGTTGTTTTTTATTTTGTTCCTGTCTTTTCTTGTTTATCTGACTATCTTTCAAAATATTGATTGATTGCTCTGAAAATTCATTTACTATGTTTGCGGTAAATTTAGAATCTTCTGTATCTTCTAGAGGTAGACATTTTTCAATCTTTAAAAAGTCCCCCACTTCTTTTGCAACTCCCATTCCTCCAATATTACTATAAGCTGGATCAGTGTTAGTAATTTTTGCAGATAGTTTTTGAGAATCTGTTCTAATCCTAACTGTTACTCTGTGTCCTATTGTTGGAGAGACTACTACTTTAGTATCTGGATTTGAAAATTTAATTTTTTCTTCAATTTCTTTTGCAACTCCATCTGCATCTTCTTTTTCAATATGTCTTCCTGCTCGTCTGTCTGTAATTGTATTTTTTTCATCTAATGTGGAAAAATTCCCTCTTAACGCCAAGTCTCCATCTTTAAAGTCCATTCCTATGCCTATTGATTCAATCACCCCTCTACCTGCATAATCATCTTCATTGAATTTGTACCCTAACATATTGAATACTGCAATATCTGATTCTGGAGCTATTCCTTTCCCAACTGAAATTACCTCCCCTATTGCACCATTACTGGCAATTTTGTCTAATGTTGGGGTATTTGCAGCCTCTAATGGTGTTTTTCCATCTAAATCTGGATGTGGAAGATCACCTACGCCATCTAAAAGAACGTAAACCATATGAATATCAGAATTGTTCACAATATCCCCTGTTTAACCCAGATCTGATGCTCTCTTTTAAATCTTGCAACAAAATGTTTGATAAAAATCAAATATAAAATAATTTTTGTAATTTTTTTAAAACAAGTCTTCAAAATAGAGTGGCATTTTTTATTTTGTGAAAATTATTTTCTAAAATTATTTTTGATTTTGAATCTTATTGGATCTTAGTAAACATTTTAACAGACATTTACTGTCAGTAACCATCATGGGTTCTATGCGCAAAGATTATGTTTCTGAGCGTTTTATGATTGTCTCAAAAAAAGAAGATAAAGTTGTAGATCCAAAAAAATCCCCATATGCTCCAGGAAATGAATCCATGACAAACCCTTCTGTTCTATCTCTTGTTGCAAAAGATGGAATGCTACAACGTCTTCAAGATAATGAAGATGAACATGTAGAAGGTTGGGCTATCAGAGTTTTTGAGAGTAAAAATCCTATTGTTTCTATTGATACTGAAAATTCTTACAGTGATAGGCCATTTTATAGCGAACCTGCATATGGCTATCATTACATTGTGGTTGCATCTCCTAATCAAAAAGATACTTTTGCAACCATTGATACTGAACAATGGTCAAATGTTCTTGTTGTTGTTCAGGATAGGTTGAGATGGCTTTATACACAAAAAGGCGTAACATATGTTTCAATTTATGGTGATCACGGTGAATTATCAGGAAATACTAACCCTCATCCTCATCTTAACATACTGACATTCTCTACGATTCCTCCTGTTATTGAAGAAGAAGCAGAGGCATCTCATAAAATTCTAAATGAAAAAGGCGTATGTCCAATGTGTCATACTGTAAATGAAGAAATTGGTGGTCCACGACAGGTTCTTCAAACTGAAGGTTTTGTCGCATTTTGTCCCTGGTCTACGTCATATCCGTATGAATTCTGGATTTCTCCCAAAAAACATACTACTAGTTTCTCTAAAATAACTCAAAAAGAAATCAATGATTTATCATTAATTTTACGGGCTACCTTGGGAGGTTTATCAAAAATAATCAAAAATGTTTCATATAATCTAGTTTTTCATCTTTCGCCTGAAAAGAAAAATAGTAGACAAATTCATTGGCATATTGAAATTTACCCAATTACAAAACCTTGGTCTGGACTAGAACGTGGATATGGGATTTTCTTAAATGATATCTCCCCTGAGCAAGCTGCAGAAAAACTTGGTGCAGCTTGCAGAAAAGAACTAGCTAATCTTGTTGGAATTATATAATATTCTGAATGGTTTATTTATTAACCAAATTCTGTTAGAGTAATGGCACTTGAGAAATGGCTTGCAATAACTAGTGTAGCATTATTTGCAATGTTTGCAGGTGAAATGATTTCCATTTACAACTTTATGATTACTGTTCCTGATGATTTTGAATTTGCACAGGTATTTGAAGCAGATCCAAAAATTCTTCAGTTCATTTCAATTGGAGCTGCTCCTGCCGGTGTCTTAGCTGGAGTTGCATTTATCATGTCTAAACACTACGGTTCAAAACCAATTGGAGGTTTGATTATTGCAGGTGGAATTATCATGTTGTTAGGAATGGCTTTTTGCTATTCATTGTTGGAAGAAATTGAGGATGTCTATCTTACTGATGCCGTTCTATATATGCCAATTTTGTTTATGGTATTATCTATACCTGTAGTAAGTTTTGGAATTTATTTAATCAAACACAAAAAGATACGTCCCAAAAAACAATATTTTTAGATGTGATCAAATCTTAATTCTTCTGCAACATGTTTGAATCCAAGTTTTTCATAAAATGACTTTACATCTACTGTACAATTCAAAATTGTTTTATAACATCCTTTATTCTCTGCAAATTCAAGAAGATATTTCATAATTTTCTCACCTATTCTCTGTCTTTGAATATTCTTATCTACTACCACATCTTCAATGTGGCCCACAAGACCCCCATCATGAATAAATTTTGATTCGATCAGAAGGGTTGCCGAACCTACTATCTTTAGATCGACTTCTGCAACTACTATAATGTGATCTGGGTTGTCATTAATCTTCTCAAAAATTCTTTCTGCTTTGTATTTGTCAATGTCACTTGTTTGTCTTAATGAATCTAGTGTTGTCAAAAATCCTCTCAATAGATCATCTTTTTGTAATTCTCTTATGGTTATTTCAGTCATTTCTATCTTTAGATCTTTCATAATTTTTGGATGTGGTCTTGATATGCTTTTTTGTAGGATGATTTACTGCCTATATCTGTAAACTTATTTTTTGTTAAGAAACTATTCAATATTTTTTTTCTATTTATTGCTTTTTTTATAACGTCGTCCATTCCGTATGTTTTGTTTTTTGGAATTAATCTCAAAATTTGAGGCTCCATTACATAACATCCTATGTTTACATTAGCCTTAATTTCTGGTTTTTCTTTCCATCCTGAAACTCTTCCAGCTTTGGACGTTTCAATTACTCCATATGGTAAATTGGTTTTGTATTCATATGTACCAATAGTGACAAATGTTTTTTTCTTGACATGTTGTTTTATCATCTTTCTAAGATCAAAATCAAAAATTGAATCCCCGTACATACAAACAAAAGTATCTTCTATGAATTCTTCTGCAGTTTTAAGCTGACCTGCAGTAGCTAATGGTTTGTTTGAAATTGCATATTCTATATTTACTCCAAATCGTTTACCATCTTCGAAATAATCTTCGATGGTTTTTCGAAGATAACTTACGCACAAAACAATTGATTTGATGTTACTTTTTTTTGTCCAT
>JAOTUX010000055.1 GCA_029863665.1 Candidatus Nitrosopumilus sp. | reverse complement strand
CCTTGTAGTATAGCCCGGTCTAGAATTCGGCCCTGTCACGGCTGAGACGCGTGTTCAAATCCCGCCGAGGGCGCCACCATTTCTCTTAAATCTAATTATTTGAAAATCATTTTTACAATCGATCATAATAATGCTTTTAAATATTCATAATACTGTAGGGAATATTGAATTATTTTTCCTACAAGAATATTAAAATTCAGGTGATTCAAGTAAATTTTGATGTCTGAGGAGAAAAAAGAGTTTGAAGTAGAAACAAAAACTACAGAAGATTTGACATCTGAAAAACCTACCGTAGAAGCAAAAGCAGCTGAAGAAGCAAAAGCAGCTGAAGAAGCAACAGCTAAGGCAGAAGCCGCAGCAAAAGCAGCTGAAGAAGCAGAAGCTATTGCAAAAGAAGCTGTTGCTAAAGCAGAAGTAGCAAAGGCAGCAGCAGAAGAAGCAGCAGAAATAGAATACAAAGCAATTGCTGATGAAGTAAAAGCAGAAGCTGCAAAGGGTCCTACTTATACTTTCAAAAGACAAGGGGAAGAAATCTTCAGACGAGAAATGGGAGAGCCAGAATTTTTCTTAGATAAGAAAGATCGATTTCCAAGACCAATTCTTTCACCTGATGAACAAGAGTCTCTTACAAGAAAAGCTGAGATTCCACAAGATCAGACTCCTGAATATGTTCCTGAACATGTTCTTAGTCCTGAATTTGGTGGCGTTTCAAATTATGAACGTGGAGTTGATTCATTTTTAGATGAGGCACAAGAAAAACTTGAAAAACTTCAAAATAATCCTGAATCTACTCCAAAACAAATCCAAGATGCTAAAGATGAAATTATTTATTTAAAATCTATACATGAAAATTTTTACATTGGGATGAATGTATTCAGAACAGCTAAAGGTGGACGAGACAAAATTAAAGCATAATGGGTGATGAGATGAGTAAGATAAGTTTTGATGTAATAAATGCACGAGTTACTTTCAAAAATGTACCTCTACATGAATTAGCAAAATTCACTTTTAAAAATATAGTTACGGCGTGTGAAGAATTCAAAAAAATCTCTGGTGTTGATGAATGTATAATTATTCAAACCGCTAGTAGAGTTGAAATCTTTACTGTAAGTAATGTAGAAACTGGTGATTCCCCTGATGCCCGAAGAGCTGAAGGAAAAACTCTGATACTAAATCAAATTAAAGATACTTGGATATCTTTATCTTCATTAGAACAAATTGATATTGATCATTTTGATCAAACTCTTGAAGTGTACAAAGGTGATGATGTTTATCTTCATCTATTACGTTTAGCCTCTGGATTAGATTCTATTGTTGTAGGAAAACCAGAAGTTTATGATGAAATCATGCAGTCATTGGATAAAGCAAAGAATGCAGGTGTGGCAGGTAAAATTCTCAATAAGCTGTTTGAGAGTGTAATTAGATTAGCTACTAGAATGAAAGATACTACTGGAATTTCTAATGATGTGGTCTCGCTTGGTGATGTTGCAGTGAAATTAGTAGACGAAAAAGCAGGACTTGATTCTAAGAAAAAAGTATTGCTTGTTGGTACTGGTGAGTCTGCAGCAATGGTTGCAAAAACTTTGAATGATAAAAAAATTGTTTTTGATGTAACTAGTAGAGGGATTGAGCGTGCAACTGGTTTTACGACTCTCTTGGGAGGAAATCCTATTGACTTTAATCATGTTCTAACTACTTTTGACAAATACGATATTATCTTTGTTGCAAGCATTTCTGATTATTTCTTAATTACTTTTGATAGAATTCGATTGGTAATGGAAGAAAAGAAAAAAGGTACATTAATTCTAGATCTGTCGGATCCTAGAACTGTTGATGAAGGAATTACTACTTTACCTGGAATCAAATTATTGTTTAGAGATCAAGTTGCAGAAATCTATGAAGAAAGCGTCAAAGCAAGATCTGGTATTGTTCCTGCAGTTGAAAAAATTATTGCCAAAGAACTACCAATTTTATCTGCAACAATGAAAAGATTAGATGTTTAATTCCTATAGCCCTTGTTTTCTTAAGAGAAATTGCATTATGGCTTCTTTGGAATAGTCTATTCCATGTTCTTCATCAGTATGCTTTCTGAAATCCTCTATTACTTGTTCTATTTCACCTTCTACTATAAAATCACATTCAAACCCATAATCCATGCACTTGAGCTTTGCCATACTTTGATGAAAAAATTATCGTTATAAAAATCCACAGGTGGAAATTAATTAATGATAAATGTTCTTCTTTACGATAATATCGACTTATTTTACAAAAATATTTCTATCCGTAAGATTCAAACTTTATCCCAAAGCTTCCATCTGGTTTCTTTTCATGTTCAGTAACGAATCCCTTTGGACCTAGATATCCTATTACTCCATCTATAGTACCCTGATATCCACAAATGTAGATAATTGCATTGTTTGGATTCAATTCCTCTCCTACCATTTCTTCCACTGGGGATAATCCTGTTTTTTTATCAGGTTTGAAAAATGATTCTACTCTGCCTACATGACCTGCCCAGGATCTGTTGAAGAATTCTTTTGGTCTGCTGATGGCTGCTCTATATCTAAAGTTCCATTGATCTCTTCCCCTTTTCTCACTCTCATTTTCTAAATCTGTTAAAAGTCGTTTATAGCTTAATTCATCAACGTAACTTGCTCCATGCAAAACAATTATTTCTCTTTTATCATTTGTATCATGGAAATGTTTTGCAAATGCTATAAATGGCGCTAGTCCTGTTCCACCACCTACACAAATAACTCTTCTATTGTCTTTTTCTCCATTAGGTAATTTATCACTAATTTGCAATGCTGCTCCTGTCGGATCACCAAGAGATACCTCATCACCCACATTTGCATAAAATAATTCAGTTGTAACTCTGCCCGGAAGTGGCTTTCTTACCCATCTAATTACAAATTCAAAATAATCCCTATTCTCTGCATGAGATGCAATTGAATATGCTCTTCTAACAACTTTTTTTTCTGATGGTATTGGAACCCCAATTGTTAGAAATTGACCTGTCTTATATTCTGGCATTCCATTTTCTGGGACTAATCGTATAATTACTAGATCTTCTTTCAATAATTCCATATATGTTACCTTTGCTTTGGTTTCAGTTACCATACAAGAGGCATTCTTGTAGCTTTGGATAAAAATTTTTCTGTTACAATTTTTTTAAAAAATTCGATTATGTTCTAAAGTATAAAATCGATCGTAATGCCTCTATTTTTGGATTAATTTATTGGTTAATTTGTCCCATTATTTCATCAAGCATTTTCTGACTTGATGCTGCTATAAAAGAAACTCTTGTCTCATAACTAAGATCTGCATCAAGTGAATTCAAATCTGCATCTAATAGTAATCCTCCTGCTTCTTTTACAATTAGATATCCTGCTGCAATATCCTGTATTCTAATTTTATCTCTGAAATCAATAAAAACATCCATCAATCCTCTTGCAAATAATGCCATTTCTAGAGCATTTGCACCAAAATGTCTTGTATGGTTATGATTTTCAAATATTGGACACAATCGTTTCATCAAGTCTGTAGTTGCACCTGATGTGTTAATGCCGACTATTTTGTAAATTGGATCTCTGCTCTGAACTTTAATTTGCTCTTCATCAAAAAATGCACCTTTATTTTTTGAAGCCCAATACATCTCTCCATTTGAAAGATTTGTAATGACTCCATCTGTAATTGAACTAAGTTTATTTTCAGTTGCAAATGCTAACGAACTACAAAAAAATGGAACTCCTCGTACTGCATTAGCTGAACCATCTATTGCATCCATAATTACATATCCTTTAGGATTATTTGATAATTCTACTCTTCCACATTCTTCTCCTAAAACAACACATTCAAAATTAATTTCTTTTAGATAATCTAAAACTGTTTTCTCAGCTATGATGTCTATGTTTCGTGAAATGTCTCCTCCTGCACCCCGTCCAAAATCTCCTGCAGCATGTTCTGTCCCTGCAAGATCTTTTACATTTTCATAAATTTTATTTGAAGCTTTACGAAGAATTTCTATAACTTCCACAATCAATATTTTACATTTCGTAATTTAAGTGAAGTAAACATTTGTTTTGAAAGCATAAATAACAATAAAGAAGCTTACGTTTGTGAGTGGTAAAGATCAATCTGTAGTAAGTAAAGAGGCTTTGATGAGCACAAAACCTGGAAAACAAATAATGAAACAAGGTTTGTTCAAATCAAAAGGTTACAAATTATTTAACAAGTATAAAGAAGAAACAGAAAATGAATTTCCAAATTTTGCAGAAAGATTTGCAAAAGGCCTTCTTAATGAAATAAAATCTGATCCTAATCCAAATTCTACACAACAAGCATTTGGTAATGAAGTTGGTTCCACCGAAATTATCCTCAACGCATCTGAAATTGAGCCTATAAAATCAAAATTAGAACAGCCAGATATACTAAAAGATAGAGTACTTAGAATTTTGAATTCAAATTTTGTAAAGATGACTTTCCCTGTATTTAATGCATTATTTGATGGTGCCGCAGAATATGCTGAACGAAATGATCCTCAATTACGACAGGATATGGTTGAGGGACATATTTTAGCAATTGATCTTAGTGAACCAATGGATAGAATTGTAGACAAAGATGAAGACTTAGAATTTCTTGATGACTACAAACTAATGAATCCATACATATTGAAGCTAGCTCGTGACAAAATTTCAAAAGGCGGTGAGCAAGTTCTCAAAGAATTTGAAGATGGATTCAAAGATGCAAGAGTGGGTCAATACCTTGATGAGAAATTAAAATCTAAACCAACTAAAATTATAGAAGAAGAAATGACTCTATCTTACAAAAAATATCGTGCAGTTATGGGCACTGCTGGTAGAAACATGGCTTTAGCAGAACGACCTTTGGGTGAAATTTTCTACTTAGGAATGGCAAGAGCTGCTGAAGGTGTAGGATGTGGTAATGAAATTGAAGATTCAATTAAAAATGGATTTGTAAAAATTCCTTCTTGGCCTCTTTATTATTCATTATTAGCAAATGATGTCAAAAAAGGATTTGAAATAACTTTAGAAAAAAGTAATCTATATTTACAGGATGCTCGTCTCGCACTTGAATTACTACCCGATGAATTTTCTCATAAAGAATTTTTAGAATTTCTGTTCTTGACTGTAGATCACTATAACCAATATTGGTACAATCAATTACAAAAAGCCAATAAATGGTCGGAATTTGAATCTAAACTTCCAAAGTGATAAAATTGATGTGGTCTGAAAAATATCGACCTCAGATTATTTCTGATATGATAGGAAATGAAGAATCTCGTGTTGCTATAATGGAGTGGTTTGCAAAATGGAAAAAAGGAACAAAACCTCTACTTCTAGTTGGACCTCCTGGTATTGGAAAAACTACTATGGCATATCTTGTGGCCAAAAAATTTGGATATGATATGATTGGGCTAAATGCAAGCGATGTTAGAAGTAAAGCAAGAATTAATGAAATTCTTACACCTGTTTTAGGAAATGTAAGCGTTTTAGGAATTCCAATGATCTTTGTAGATGAGGTAGATGGAATTCATGGTCGTGGGGATTATGGTGGCGTTGCAGCACTTGTAGATATTTTAAAGGAGCCTACAGTACCAATTATCCTTGCTGCAAATGATGACACTTCAGAAAAAATGAAAAGTATCAAAAAAACTGTCAAAATAATTTCTTTTAAAAGAATTCCTCCACGACTTTTACGAATACATCTTGAAAATATTTTGAAAAAAGAGAATGCAAAACTAAGTCCTGGCTCTTTGATCAAAGTCATTGACAAATCCCGTGGAGATATTCGCTCCATGATTAATCTTGCTCAATCATTAGTAACTGGATTTAATCCACAAACTGAAACATCTTTTGAAAGTATTAACATTGAAGATGGAATTAATGCATTCTTTAAAGCAAATTCTATTGAAGAAGCCAGAAGTGTTTTGTATTCTATACAAATTGATCCTAGACAAAAAATCAAT
Source organism: Candidatus Nitrosopumilus sp. (assembly GCA_029863665.1). GTDB lineage: Archaea > Thermoproteota > Nitrososphaeria > Nitrososphaerales > Nitrosopumilaceae > Nitrosopumilus. The sequence goes on along the minus strand of JAOTUX010000055.1, from coordinate 907 downwards.
ACGTTTTATTCAAGTATTATAACAAGTAATCTTGATAATCCTACACTTGCAAAATATTTAGAAGTTATTTCTAATGCTGATATTCTTTATGGCAAGATTATGAAAACTCAGAATTGGAGACTTTTACGTTATCTAAATGATGTTTTGATTAAATTATATGAAAACGATGATCGAATTAGATATGCACAATACAATCTTTCATGGCCTTTACTTAATAGAATTCGTTGGGATGGCGCAAAAATTAAATTATTATCATCTATTATGGCAAAAAAATTACATACATCTTCTAGCACATTTGCAACATTTTATTTTCCTTTTATTTTGTTTTGTATTAAAAATCAAACTTTGGAATTAGACGAAACTTTTGATACTGTTGTTGAAAAGGAGTTGGAATTAATATCATGAGTTGGAGAAAAATTCCTATGAAATTTCCAGGTACATGCATAATCTGTAATGAAAAAATTAAAATCAACGAAATTGGATTGTGGGCAAAAGGATTAGGTGTAAAGCATGAAAAATGTGCTCAAACAAATGAATTACAATGCGTTGTCTGTGGGGCCCCTGCTGGTTGTCTTCAATGTGAGTTTCAAGAAAATTGTGATATCCAAAATGTATCCCAATTATGTATATGTAAGAAATGTGGTGAGGAACCAGACTCCTTTAATTCTTACCAAAAATCAATAAAAAAACAGTTTCCTATTCTTGATTCTTAAATTTCTAAAATGAATAATAATTCTTAAATTTTTATAAAAATTTGGTAATATAGTACATCTAACTAAATTAATATATGAAACCCTTTTACTTTAGATAACTGTCATGCATTCCGAAAAGATTGAAGGATATACTAAAAAAAATAATACTGCATTGCAAGGAGGGGGCCAAGATAGAATTAAGGCCCAACACGATA
>JAOTUX010000054.1 GCA_029863665.1 Candidatus Nitrosopumilus sp. | reverse complement strand
TGGTTCAAATTTGAATGGGAGTATAACATGCAGGGGGGAATATAGTTTAGGGGATAAATTTAGCACCCACGTGTAAGTCAATTTAGAAAAAAATATTCTATTGAATGGACATATTCAAAATAACTCTGATAAGAAAACCTAAAGATTTGATCAAAATTTTTAGAATCTAAATTTTCTTTTTAACAAAAGCAGTAATTCTTAGTGTTATGGATTAAACTCCAGCATGTTTACATCATAATGAATCAAATCAAGAGTTAATGTCAGACGATGACAATTTGCCAAAGGACCTTTCTCACATCACACCTGCATATCGTAGGGCATTATGGATAGTTGTTTTACTCAACGTAGGTTATGGACTTGCCGAGATGATTGGTGGATTCTTGGCAGATTCTCAAGCACTCAAAGCTGATGCACTTGATTTTCTAGGTGACGGGTCAATCACGTTCTTGGGTTTGCTTGCAATAGGATGGGGTCTTAAATTGCGAGCTCGTTCAGCACTCATCCAAGGAATATTTCTTGGCGCAATGGGTATAGCCATACTAGCTAACACAATATATCGCACACAAGTTTTGCATACACCAGAAGCCGGAGTAATGGGCATTCTTGGCTTTATCGCACTTTTGATAAATGCTATTGCAGTCATCATACTAATTCCACATAGAAAAGGAGATGCCAATGTACGTGCGGTATGGCTCTTTAGCCGCAATGATGCGCTTGGTAATATTTTGGTGTTAATTGCTGCAGGTTTCGTCTTTTGGACAGACACATCATGGCCTGACCTCATAGCAGCAGGATTGATTGCAAGTCTCTTTCTCCAGTCATCTTGGTCAATAATTAAAGATGCTCGAAATGATCTAAAAAAATCCGAGTCGTTATAGCATGAGTCATGTTTGCATCTTTTTAGAATTATTTATGAAAAGTGGGATACACTTTAAATTTGTCAAAAACAGTACTCACAATACATGAAAAATGCAGTATTTTCAGGAATCATAATTATTGCTATCTTTACAATTTCAATTTCATTAATTTCTGAACAAGTCATGGCTCAAACCATGATGACCCCCAAACAGCAGATGACGATGGGAACAAATCCAGATCAAATCACATGTGCTGATGGCAAAGTTCTCCTGATGAATAGTATGGGAATGCCTGCATGTGTTACTCCTTCTACATATTGGAGATTGGCCGATAGGGGTTGGGGAAATTTTGATACTGAACTTTTAGCTAAAAACCAAAACCACATGCATGGAGTAATGGGTGCCATGATTAACCATCCTCAAATATCTCAACACATGCATGACTGGATGAGAGACAATCCTCAACACATGCAAACCATGATGAATAATTGGATGCCACAAATGATACAAAACAATCAATGGATGATGAACATGATGGGACCAATCATGAATGATCCTGAACTAAGTCAACAAATGATGGACCATATGATGATGAATCCACAGATGATGCAGAATATGCAATCCAATAAACAGTGGATGGGAATGATGCACGGAGACCCTATGATGAGTAGTGGAATGTATCATGGAATGATGACGAACAGCACTATGAATTGCCCTTGGTGTCCGTTCATGCAAGATTCAATGAATCAGAGCATGATGGGATCAGGATGTGCATGGTGTCAAGGCAAAATGGGTCATGGGATGATGAATCAAGGAAAGATGATGAGCAGCCACATGCAAATCTCTACAACTGATAAAACTCCAACTGCAAGTCAGGGCTGGATGATGCAAAATCCACAACACATGCAAAGTATGATGAACCATATTATGAATAATCCTCAATCTATGCAGACAATGCATGGAATGATGATGCAAAACCCACAACACATGCATGGAATGATGAATAACATGATGGGACCAATGATGAACCATATGATGAACCATCCTCAAATGCAACAACAAATGATGAACCACATGATGAACCATCCACAGATGATGCAACAATGGATGCAGAATCAACAATATTTTGATAATCTAAATGATAAAGTAGATAACAAAACTGAAACAAGCAAAAATAGTCAAAATTCACAAAATACCCAAGTATCAATTGCTTTAGGATCTGTATCTCCCGGATGTGAGACCACAAATGAGTGCTATCTTCCATATTCTGTCTCAATAAAAGAGCATTCCAGTGTAACATGGACAAATGATGATATGGCTGTTCATACAGCCACAAGTGGAATGCCATCAGATGGTCCAAACGGAATTTTTGATAGTGGATTAATATCTCCTGGAGACACATACACAAATCAGTTTAACGAGGAAGGAACATTTGATTACTATTGTATAGCACATCCGTGGATGACTGGAAAAGTCATTGTGGTTGACTAGTTTTTTGAATCAAGTGGAAACAAATCAGAAATGGATATTTTTTAACATTCTATAGAAGAAGCTTGCTTATTCTTCAACATACATTCTACTATCATAAGTTCGCCAATTTTGTTCGATTGTTGGTATGGTTGTAGGAAAAAGTTGTAATGAGATATCTATGTTCACAGCTTCAAACCACTTTTCAAATATTTTTGTAATCTGTTTTGTATTGCTGAATATACCTGCTGGTAATTCGTGTTCAATCTTGAAATCTGAAACTGCTCGATCACCTAATTCAGTGTTTATACTAGAAGTTAATCTTTCAGGCATCGGTATTGAGCCATTAACTCTGATTCGTAGAGTAATTCCAACATAAGATGGATGCTTTTGTATAAATCGCTGTAGCAGATGTAAGAGTTCACTTACAAGAAAAATTGACTCAAAAATATCAACTGTTGATCCTTGTCCAAGTATTCTACAACAGTATATTGAACCATCATTGTCAATTTCAACAAATCTTCTTCTCGTATTGGTTGGGTCAGTTATTCTTCCCTCAGAAGTAGGCAGACTTGATGTTGTTGGTAGTTGATCATATGTCACAATGCTAGTTTTAGGGTGAACAAAAAATTGCCTAAATGATTCTTTAGTTAATTTAACAGAACCTGGAATTCTAACATGTGGTACTAAAGAGACAATCAAACCAGCATTCCAATTAAGTTTTCTTAAGATCTGTTCTTCTTTCGTTTGTATGAAAGACTCTAGATTTAGTTTGTTTCTAAAGCGGGCCTCGTATCTTAATGCAATATCGTTTTCTTTTAGTTCAATTGGATCATATTTGTAGGGAGTTGTAGTGGTATTATTTCTAACATAGAATTTGCTGGAAGTAGTAACTTGATGAATATAAAATAGACTTTTAGGAATTTTTACAACTAGAAATTCTTTTAATTTATCATCCTTATTCTCAATAACTTCTATAGTGATAGGCACTTCAGGCGCAGTAGTTGAAGAAACAATCTGTTGTATTCTTTCCGAATTTTGCCCTTTATCTATTCCAGAACTGGATATAGCACGTCCTTGATCTTCATTAATACCATAAATGATTATTCCCACTCTGCATTTGCAAAAGAAGAGATGTCTTTTGCAACTTCATTAGAAGAAATCTGACGTTTATAATCTAAGTTCAGGGTTTCAATTTGATTATTAAGCCAAAGTGATTCAATATCAGAATATTTTGAAATTAGAATTAGAACTAAAATGTATCTAATCTTAGTAGATTGAATTGATTAGTAGAACACTTTATGACGGTTATATTTTGAGAAACAGAACATGATGCAAAATGAAAAAATTCTCGCTCTTGTCATATTAGGTATCACTCTATCTGTGTTTTCAGTTCTTACAGTACAGTATAGTATTCAACATGAGGAAAACAAAGACAAACCGATACAGATGGTTAGACTGGATGGTAACACTACGACAAGATACGAAGTGCAATCTCCTCCTGCTCCACCATCAATAATTGCAGGAATGCTTAGTGCTGTTATGAAGTTGGCATATGCATTTCCGTTTGCTGCCACAGGATTTAGTTTGTTTGTCACTCCCATGGGTTTACTTCAAACTCACTTGTTTTCTTCACCTGAAGGATTTCGCGTGCTGGTTATCTGGATAATTGCAATGATTTCTATTCCAATCACATTTTATCTCTCAAAGGAGATCATGTTGTGGCGCAGAGTTCTATACATCTATGTTATAGCTGCAATTATTGCAGGAATTCCAATTATGCTAAGTGAGAATTTTGGTCAGTAATGATGGAGAACAAGAAAATGAGAACTATGTTTTTGATAATTGTTGGGATCGTAATAATTCTTGCAGGGTCGTTAACTGTAATTTTTTTACAACAGACTGAGATGGAATGCTTAAGACTTTACAAAGACATACGAGAATTATCTCGTACTCCTGAAATGTCCCTTGCTAATCAACAAACAATAGATGCGCACAAAAATTTGGTATTTGAATATGTAGAAAAGAACTGTCCTGATTTTCCAGACTTGGGATTTATCTATGACAATTACAATCAAAATTCACTAGAAGTTGAACCGATATTTGACTCTGAGATTTATTTTGATTATGAAATAGAATCAGACGGTGTCACTTATGGAAGCCAATACCAAATTTCAGGTGGAATCGTTAATGAAATCACATATGCCAAAAATTCAAACTCTTTGATCGTTTCATTAAGCGAATCTGAAAAAGGCTATCTCAAAATAGTGATTCAAACAGGATTACTTCATTCATTTGATCAGATACCATTTACTTATTTTGTAATTGCAGACGGCGAGGAAGTGAATTTTGAACAACTATCACCCGTTTTGTTAAAAATCCCATTTGAAAAAGGAACTGGGCAAATTGAAATTATTGGAACTAGTTGGTGATTAATAGAAAATGAAAACCAGGTACAAAATAACACTCATTGTAGTTTGCGCATATTTTGGGGTATTTTTTGGTCCTGTAGCTACAAGTAATGTTTACTGTGACTTTATTTCACAAGAGATGTGCACATCAAGAATTACTGGAGTCGGCCTGCCTCCATTTAACATGATTCCTGTTAACATGCCAACTGATAACGAATGCTTTTTTGAGAATGCAGAAGGTGTAATGGAGCCATGTTACACCGAAATAGGATATTTTAACTGGCCATTCCCACAAAGGGCATGGGAATCAGTTCATGACCTTAGATGCGATGAAATTTGCATTGATGACGAATCCTCCAAAGATGAATTGAATTTTTCTAAGTTAATACGCAATGACGAAAACCATTACTGTGTTTCCATTAACGAAGAATCATCTGGCCAGTGTTACTCTCTTGAAGAAATAGTATTTGGAAATGCGCGCAAGGATTGGACGGTATATCCGGGAGGTGCAGGTTGGATGCCACCTGACAACTCTACACTTACACGAATATACAATGAAGTTGAATTCGGGGTACCGTCACTTAATTTTACTGCAATGTTAAATGACAAATTATTTGTAGACAAGTGCGAGTCAAATGGTGGTGTTTGGAATTACACCTATCATGATTGTGAGGCCTTGTGGCAGGTTTGCACTGATGTTGGAGGAATAATAGTTGAGGAAGACGTTACTCCACCTTGCACGGATACAGGAATCATTGATGATCCACTTAAAGTCAAAGTATGTCGTGGTGCTGAACTTTTACGAGTGAGTTGTGTGTTTGAATATGAAAACTAGATACAAAATATCCCTAATAATTGCATCAAGTGTCATCATCTACATTTTATTTCATGGTGGAATAACTAACCCTTGCATGATTCTCCTTGATGATGGAAATGTTTGCTTTATGTTCTGGCTTCAGGATACTAGTATTCACAGTACAGTTAACAGTGAAGGTATGGGAAATGGAATTGGTTCTTGGTCAGGTACAGCAGAAGGTATGGAAGAATCAATTATCTACTATGATCTAAAAAACAATAGCGGCTTTATTTTCTGGCATATGATATTACCCACGTTTGTTATTTTACTGATATATCAAAGGGATAGATCAAAGAAATGAAAACCATACTTTTGATAATCTTTGGAATCATTTCTGGGTTTGTGTTTATTCCGATTCCTGCATATGCATCATGTGCCGCACCTCCTCTATTTGCTGCCGAATTTTACAACTTTGACAGGGCACATGCGGTATTTGTTGGAACAGTTACTGATATCTATAACCCACACCCAGAAATCCATACTGGTATTGAAGAGTATGACACCATAACATTTGATGTGTTACGTGTTCTAAAGGGAGATGTTGAAGATGGAACAGTCAGAAGCAATCATGACTCTGGAGGATACAGAGGTTTTGAGATTGGAAAGACGTACTTGGTCTTTGCTTTTGCTGGGATACGTGAGGTAAGTCAATGTACATCACCAATTCTTCTCTCCGATGCAGATGCGCCAACATTGCTTGAGGGAGGATACTATCTTCCATTTGTTGCAATCGGAGCAGGTACAATAATGACATTTGTGATGATTAGGAGAAAAAGAAAATGAAAAGCAAGTTTGAAATTTCAATAATTATTACAATTGGATTGCTGATAGTATCAATACTGTATTTTGTTTTCAATGATGGAGAGCAAATTTCTGCATTCAAGTATGAATCCATAGAGTATGATGATCTGGTGTCAAGAAGTGCAAAGATCGGACTGTATGCAGTACCTGAAAACTATGAAAAGCAGATATGTTTTTCAATACCAAATGACAATACAATAGACTCCCAGATATTTCTATCAGAACACATAGATGAAATATCTGACATTCGAGAAGATGTAAAATTTTCAGATGTCCCTCCAGAATTTCACACGCGTTTTGACACTCAAGTTAAGACCAGTCTTGCACTGGAGATGATCAAAATGTATGACTTTGATGTAACAGTGATTGAGACATACAACAACGTGGGAAAAATTCCAGACAGATTATACCATTTTGACTGTCCATTTGAATACAAAAATGAAGAGATGATGTTGCGCATCATGTTTGAATCACATTTCTGGGAAAACATGCCAGTATACGTAAACGTGACAAAAAATGATTTGGGAATTCCCATGTTAGTTAACAAGAA
>JAOTUX010000053.1 GCA_029863665.1 Candidatus Nitrosopumilus sp. | reverse complement strand
ATTGCCTGAATTTTAATATTCTTGTAGACGATTATATTGTTACTTATTTTTCAATAATAATCATGAAAATTCTAATTGATCTGAGCAAATTATTTCCAAATTAAGAAATAATGGTGCCCTCGGCGGGCTCTTGCCGTCTTGATTCAGCGCCCGTCCGTTTTTTGCGGATACAGCCATCTGAACTGTTTTTTTAACGGTATTCTTAATCATAAATCTTTCTTTTGGCCTTGTTTTTGCAACAACTGCCGTTATTGCTCCAATCTTTTGTTTTAAAATGATCGCAAATTGTGCATGCCTAGATTTTTTTGTCTTAAAGAATAAGAATTCTGGATGCGGTCTTTGCTATGCGGAGGGGAAGAAAAGATGCCGCGTGTGCTATATTTTCATTAATTGGGGTGGCGGCATTGGAACCCTACATTGATGCACAAACAATGGAAATACACCATTAAAAACATCATCAAGATTACACAAATGGATTAAATGATGCATGTGAGGTCATGTCAAAAGAAAATCAGAACAAAGGTTTGCTCACAATATTATCCGACTTGGATCAGATAAAACCAGACGTTAGAGAACGAATCAATTTTCATGGTGGTGGATGGACTTGCAAGTGTAAAATCCATAATTGAATCTCATGGAGGCATGATCTCCGTAACTTTATCTCCCACAATTTTTACAATTACACTTCCAAAAATTAGGGTTGAATATTCTGCTCCATACTAAGACTATTTTTGGATACATTTCAGCACAAAATTGTGCCACTAATCAAATTTGTAATATCCTTTCCACCTATCTAGTTTATTCAGATAACTTGTTACAAAATTACCAGAGCAAGTTGTCTCTAAAAAAAATTTCAATTACACCTAAAAAATTAAAAATTGTGCAATCTTAACCCACATTTAATCTCAAATAATTCACGATTCTTTTAATGAAAATCAAATATACTGTTAATTAATGATTTTTTTGGCTGTTGTATGATGAAAGATTTGGAGTTTCTTCAACTAAAAAAACAAGATTTTTCAGATAAAATTCGATTCTATTTCATATACAAAAATAAGCATTATTTTATAAATAATGGACATTTTAGGTCTGGATTCTCATCAAAGATCATCATAACCAAAGACCGCGACAAAATATTATCTGCATTTTCTAAAATGGGATTTCTTTTTGATGAGATTATTCGAATGCACATAGTTGGATACTCTAAGGAGAAAAACAATGATGAGTTGCTTTATGTTTTAAATTTGGTTCCATTGAATCGAAAAATTCGAATCTTTTTAGATTGGAAAGTTTTTTCTCCTGAATTTACAAGAGATATGTCTAGATTATTTGAAGTACGAAATGCTCTAAGTCATGCAGTATCAATTGATGATGTGAATTATAATCCAAACAAAGAAATTTCACTTTCGTCTCAAAAGGGATTTTGTAAATTTAAGGGAGATTTTGAAAAGTCTTGGAAGAAATTACTTAAAGTCTATGAAGAAGAACAAAAACCGGTTTATTCCCAACTAGAGATGTTCTCACAGAGAATTTCCAAAAATAATGTTTAGATTAGTTTAGTGACGGATACCAACTAGGAAATATATTGTGTAATGGTATAATGAAAGCGGGTCCTCTTCCACATGATTGTATATTGATTATCATTATTCATGGTACTGAGAAAATATTGAATAAACAAAGATTAATTGAAACTTAAGACCAAAACCTAATGAGGTTATTTGGTGAGAGTTTCAACTGCATTATATTTTCCAACATGTATGAGGAAATAGATAACAGTCTTCCAGACATAGAACGATCCGAAGACCATACATTGACCTGATTGCTCAAATCATTTTCTTTCTAGTTGGCTATTATCCGTATTATGTTATGTGAAAATCGTATAAACACATGATCAAAATTACCATGTCTGATACTAGGATCAAAAGTTGAAAATTTTACAATTGTATTATAATTGATTATAAATTATCAATATATTTTCAATAATGAAATTGTAATTATTTTCATCATTGGTATTGCACCATAATTTTATTAGGTTAAAAAACATCACAATGGTGGAAGCTGGAATTTCATTTAGACCTAGACGGTAAATTTTCCATATGATCTGATTGGCTATTGACCAAGATATCCTACTCCAAGGATTAGACAATCAGTCCGGCTTCCAAAATTCAATAACAAAAACATAGAATCGGATCTTAAGACCAACCCCGATTAGGTATTTGGTGAGAGTTCCAATTGTAATATGATTTTACAAAATAGTATTTATCAAACGCTGAGAATTTGTATGAACGATTCATTCGTGTTGCTTTTATTGTAATGTGAGTATTTCAAATCACAATAGATAGGTTGGAGGCTAATTCCCAGACCATACCTCACACCATCTATTTACAAAAGATTAGAACACTTTATGAACTTCGTATTATTCTGTTAGTCATATTATGAAGTATTTTGTGATTTTACCATTTGTCGTAGTTGGAATGATGTTTGTGACAGTTTTGTCTCTTCCCCTAACTGCCATGTCTCAAGAAGTTGAACCACCACTAAAACAAATAAAAAACACACATCCAACAAATATTGTTTGCAAAGAAAATCTTGTGTTACGCTTCAAATACGACAACAAGCCAGTATGCATGGATATCTTCACCATCATAGATATTGAGAAACGAAATAGAAACTACTTTACATTATTTAACATGGATGAATTCCAAATAATTGGAAGATGAAATCCAGACTTGGACAAACGCCTAATCTATGATCCTTCAGTATTTTATTCCAATGAACAACCACGTCCTGATGTGGGGACAGTCTTGTGGCAAGATGAAAAATCAGAGTATGAGATAAAATATCAGATGATAAATGGTTCTGCATTGACTATGATGGTAGTAAACCTATTGCAGGATCCGTCTGACAGACACACTTGGCCCATAGATATTTCATACAAGGGAGATGAGAACACAATACTGATCTTTGAATTGCCTGATGAACTTGAGTTAAAAAATGCTGTTGGCATGCATATGGAACAATTCCAGAGACAAAATATCTTGTTTCCTTTTGTAGATTCTGACAAGACAAGCAGGCAGATAATCATCTCAGACTTGAATCCAGAAGAAAATGGTTTTGTCTATGTTGAGTTGGCATTTTTGGGAAATAATCACAAATACGATGTAACTGAGATTCCTATGCCTGTTGGGAAAAAATACTTGTCAGAAAATTCTGTAGACCTTGATAATGTACCAAAAGCCTATTGTGAAATAAAAGGGGGTCAGTACTATGACAACCAGTGTTTGATTGAGAAAAAATCATCGAGTCATGTATGTGATTCTTGGAAATTTTACATAACTAGTTAATGCAAGCCATAGTCTGGAGAATTAGAAAATGAACAGCAGACTCTTGTTTTTACTTGTTATTTTGAGCATTTCAATTCTTGTGTTTGCTTGGGGAACTACAAATTATATGAGATGCTATACTGATACACGGTGATAATTACTATGAGTTATGTCCTACAAACATAGATGCTTATGCAATGCCTGCATTTGTTGCAACATTTGTGATGATTGGTGTTGTACCGATACTGATTTGGATGAAAACAAATACTCATAGACTTCGAATAGTTTTTACTATTTTATCTGGAGTTGGAATCTTTTTTGCTTTTGTTGGAATACTGTATTTGATTCTCATAGTGAGGAACTAAAATGAAAACTAGCTATAAAATAATAATTATTGCAATTATCGCATCTGTGCCAATCTCTTTTGTTTTTCCACAAGTCTTTCTTATTTTTCATCTTGACAAATATGAAACAAACGTAATATGTGATGTGTTAAATGGAAAATGGGATTGGATTCATGACACTTGTGATTTTAGTAACAAATGTGATGCGCTAAACGGAACATAGGATTTAATTGATGGCACATGTGTATTCAATAGCAATGAATCGATTAGCCATGAACAGCAATGTACGGATCTTGGAGGCACACCTGCATGTGTTCCATGTAGTGGAGAAGTAGATTATAATCCTTGGAATACAATTTTACCAAGTGGCTGTTTGGCCATTTGTGTCTCTGTATGTGAGTTTTCCCAAGATGGCAAAGAATATGAAAAAACAGAAACAACTTGTAATGATAGTTTGGGTAACCCCGATGGAGATTGTTTTGTAAATGCATTTGAAAAATGTGAATCTGCATCTATCAAGCAGAGCAGTAGTACTGTGGAAGGAGATCCTGTGTATCATTATGCAACAATAATTCCTGATGATTCTTGCAATATTCATTATAAACTAGATATTTCACGTGATGGGGTCAAAGGAGTATTTGTGGGTAACATTGAAACAACATGTACTGATGTACAAATCATTGGTACTCAAATGTCACTTCAATGTAAAGATGAGGAGTAAATGATTCCATTACGGTAAGAATTACTAGAATGTGAACACGAGTTCAAACCCGAAAAAATCCACACAATCAAACCTATTGGAATTCATACATACAGTCCAAACCTGTCAAGGTTTGATCATATTTTAGACTGCAAGAGTAAAAAGATTGAATTATTAAAAAAAGTATTGTTGGATTTAACGTCTTTCTAGCTGAGAAATACGATTCTCCAATTCCACAGTTCTTTGTTGCAATTCTGAAATGTCCATTCTGTATTGAGATGGTTTACAGTCAAATCCGTTATGTCCATGGGCGCAAGTCTCTGAATATCTTGGGGCTGATGGCTTTTGTGTAGGCTCTCCAGATACTTCAGTAAATGAACTAGATGCTGCAATCATACTTATTGCAAATATGACTGCAACTCCTACGATCCAGGCTGATTTTCTATTCATAGTATACGATACATTTAGTATTATTTATTATTTCTTAAAATATGGAAATAATGAACTAATTCTAATAAAAGCATATTTTATATTTTATGACTATGTTACAGAATTGAATGAACGCTTTGGATAGGATTGTTGCCAAAGGAGTAAGATCTATGCTTGAAGAAGATCTAGGCAAAACCACATACAAGAAAATTGAAAAAGAAGTGTATGACGTGTATGGCATTTCTGTTTTAGAAGCAGTCAGTGATTTTTCAAAACTGGACCTAGTGCTGCGCAAATTTTTTGGAAAACATACATCAAACATTGAATCCAAAATCTTCAAAAAGATACTTTCAGTTGAACAAAGCACAAAGAATGAGTCAATTATCACGATAAAAGATCCCGGGGTTGCAAAAACTGTCTTTGAGGCTTATGGTGATCCTGCAAAAAAAACAATCTTGGATTTGCTACTATATGAATCAAAATCTATTCCTGAAGCCATTGCAAAATCAAAACTACCAAAGGCCTCCACCTACAACAGAATAAAGGAATTAATCGGAGACGGATTACTGACCATGGTCGGATTTACCAATGCCAGTGATGGCAGAAAAGTAAACGAATATTCTACCACATTTAACAAGACCGTCTTTGAGATTCAAGATGAAAACATATCAATTAATGCCAATGTCAATTCAAGATTTCTCAAAGACAGCTTTGCATACAATTCAATCTATTCATTGTGAGGGAAGGGTTTGCTGACTTTTTCTAATGAACTAAAAAACTCTTACAAAATTCCAGCGTTAATTTTTGCTGCAATCACAGTAATTTATCTTGCAGGTATAGTTTATCCATCTCTTGACTTGTCTTTGCTTACAAGAGTGGCAATAGTAGTAGCGCCTGTTGCAGTTTCAGTATCATGTTTTTTGATTTCAAAAAACTATAATCACTCAAAGGTGTTTGGCAAGTCATATTTTCTATTAGGTCTAGGGCATCTGGTCACATTTTCAGGCGAACTTGTCTTTTTTCATTATGTGGACTCGCTTCATTTTCTTGAATATACGCCTGTAGGTGATGTTCTCATATTTTCAGGATATCCGTTTACGATGGCACACATTATAATAAATGTCAGATATTTTGTTGAAAAACTAGAAAATTTTCAAAAAATTATGCTTGTGATCATTCCGGGAATCATACTTTTGGGATACTCAGCGGTTCTCATGGGCTCTTCATTTGAGGATCCAGGTGATTTTTACTATTATCTCTCATTTGTAACTGCATCATCAATTGTTCTTGGTCTTGCAACTGTAGCATTTACCTTATTCAGACAGACGGCATTGTTTACTGCTTGGTTTGTCTTGTTGATTGGAATTACAATTGGAACAATTGGCGATGTCTTGTATAACTATGCGTCGACTTTAGGGGTGTACAGTTTTGGTGATTTTTCTAATGTCTTGTGGATTGCCTCTCCATTGATTATGGTTTATGCACTGTACAGGCACCAGAAATCTATTTGATAAAATTGGCTAAAAAATATGTTTGAATATAATCTTGGAATTGTAGCAGTTTTAGGAATTGTTCTTATTGTAGCCATAATCTCAACTGTCACTAGTCATCACAAAAAAAACAAAATCCAATCAAGAACCATGTCCTTCATGTTGGATGTATTGGATTTGTCATGACATATACAAGCAACCCGATTCCACCTTGCAAGAAATGTAGTGGAACAGGATACTTTTTCCAAGTCATAGTTGGTTTTATTCTTCGCGGGAAGAATTAGTTGCCTCAGTAATCAACCAAGTAAAATCAACCAATTTTTAGTATCCACTCCTCATTGAATGGTAAATGTATGACATGCTTCATTGTCACCCTCCAGTAGCTGCATCAAACAATGCACATTCACATGCATCTCTTTTTCCACAATATGGGCACATACAATGACAGTGAGGTAATGGGTTATGGCACTTTTCACAGTCTGTATATTTATCCTTGATTTGTGTCTGCTCTACTGACATTATCTATTACTCCTGTCCCTCTATTGCCATAAGGGTGAGTGTAGCCCTAATTGCTGGCATTTTACGAATCTTCCATGTAATCGTCTCGCGCAATGATTCAGCAGTTTCAGATTCTACCTCTGCAATAATGTCATATGC
>JAOTUX010000052.1 GCA_029863665.1 Candidatus Nitrosopumilus sp. | reverse complement strand
GACAATAAGTCCAATTAGTAGAGGAATCATCAAAAGAAAATTCATGTACATATCTTGAATTGCTCCATAATGATTATTCTGTGTTATTATTAGGCTCAAATTTGACTATGAATTTGTAGGAAAAGAGTTGTTGATTCATAAATACCACATAACGCATGATTCTAGAATCGTATATGGCAAGTAAACCAAAAGAAATGTGTCCAAGATGTGCACAGGGAAAATTAGTTACTGATAACGAATCAGGAGAGATGTTTTGTTCTAAATGTGGATTTGTAATTACTGAAAAATTACAAGAATCTGGACCGGAATGGAGATCTTTTACTCAGGATGAACACGGTGACAGAGCAAGAGCTGGTGCACCAACATCATTAACGATGCATGATATGGGTCTTGCCACAATCATTAATCCTATAAACAAAGATGCTTCTGGCAGACCTCTTACAGCATCTATGAAGAGTACCATTGAGAGACTTAGAACATGGGATAGTAGAAGTCAAGTCCATGAACCTGTAGACCGAAACTTTAGACAAGCATTTAGTGAATTAAACAGACTAAAAGACAAATTAGCAATTTCTGATGCAGTAATTGAAAAGGCTGCATATATTTACAGAAAAGCTCTTGAAAAAGGGCTCGTTAGAGGTCGATCCATTTCAGCTTTGATGGCATCAGCACTTTATGCTGCTTGTCGTGATACCGAAACTCCTAGAAATCTAAAAGATGTAGAACAAGCTGCTAATATTAAAAGAAAAGATATTGCACGATGTTACAGATTATTAGTCAAAGAACTTGATTTAAAGATGCCAGTAACTGATTCAATTCAATGTGTTGCAAGAATTGCAAGTAGAATAGGAATTGCTGAAAAGACAAAAAGATATGCAGTAAAAGTCCTAAAACAAGCTCAAGACAATGAAGTTTCTGCAGGAAAAGATCCAATGGGATTAGCAGCAGCATTATATCTATCATGTGTAAAAAATGGTGAAGACAAAACTCAACGTGATATTGCTGAAGCTGCAAATGTTACTGAAGTAACTATAAGAAATAGATACAAAGGCCTAAAAGAATCACTTGACTTATAATTTAAAAAACAATCTAACTTACACACATAAGTAGAAAATTTATTATTTAATTTTAAACTAGATCCTTCTAACACCAGCTTAATCCTTGAATACTTCTCTAAGATAATTCATCTGCAAAAGATAATTCTTTTTTTAAAACACATGGAATTTTTATCATAAAAATAATACAAAAATTTTACATATAAGACACATATAGAAATGATAAATTATTCATCTATTCATTTTGAGAATTTTTAGGTGGTTTTTTGACAAATCCACCTTCCACTGATTCAGGTGGAGGAATCTTCTTTGATTTTCCTAATCCAATTGTTGTGATAATTACAGATGATAAAATAATAAAGAATATGATTTGTGGATATGCTTCTGCATTTGGTAAACCCATGGTAATAGGATATGTGGCAAGTACTGCTGCAGCTAACCCTCTTGGAATCATTGAGTTTGTCACAGCTCTATCCAGCTTAGAAAATCTTTTTGTTAATGTTATTTTGCCAACAAGTGTTCTTCCAAAATAAACAATTATTGTAATTACAATTCCAAATATCAAATACTCTATTTGTCCAAAACTTGCCATTAACCCAACAAATACAAAAAAGAACGATCTTACCAAAAATGTTAATTGATTATGAGTTGGATCATCCATCTCAATCCTTGGCAATTTGAATTTGAGTATACGTGAAAGATGGTTCTTATTTCCAAGCATTAATCCAAATACTAGTGCTGTTAAAGCACCTGATTCTCCAAATGAGTTTGCCAAGAAAAATAAAACAAACAAGACTCCTAATGTAAGCATGTATGCATGTTGAGCATTACCAAGTTTTGTTGAAACATACATCCAAGGAATCCCAACTCCAAATCCCAGAACTAAACCTACTACAATTGCTCTTCCAAGGGTTTCTTGTAGTGTCTGTAGATCAAAATGTCCTGCAAGTACTGCTTCAAATAATATGAATGCAACAATTGTAGCTAAAATATCTGTAAGGGCAGATTCAAAGCTTAACATCGATTTAGTTTCTTCTGAAATTTTGATATTTCTAACAAGTCCAAATACAATTGCTGAACTGCTTCCACCTACAATTGAACCCAAGAGAATACTCTCTAACCACAACCATCCTAACGCATAATGAGCTGCAAGTGTAATGATTACAACTGATAAAATAAAACCAAGAGTAGCTAGCGTTACAGAAAAATGTGCAGTTTTTATGACATGTTTAATGTCTAGATTTAAGCCACCATCAAACATGATGATTATCAATGCAAGTGCTGCAAAATATGGTACTACTTGGATAACAGCTTCTGGCTGAATAAGTCCAAAGACTGGTCCTATAATTACCCCTAGTATCATTAAAAATGCTACATCTGGAATACCTGTTTTTTTGAAGAATGCCTCCCCTGCAACTCCAAGAAAAATTACCACCCCTGCTGCAAGTAATATTACATGAGCTGAAGCTATTGGCCCATCTTGAATAGATAATGTCCCAATAGAACTTTGTAACTCTGTCATTTTATCTAAAATTAAACTTGAATCAAAATTAGACAATGAGAAAATCTCATTATTCTGTCCCGTAACTAAATTCAAAATAGATAAAATCATGGGATTCATTAATGATTAAATGTAAATCTATATGGATAAAAATTAAACTAGATTTTCTTGATAGTTTAGGCTCTATAACTGATTTAGATACACATTAAATCAACCATTACAGTACTTTTCTTACTTGAGTGCAACTGAAACACTACGTGAAGATCACAAACAGATTAAACGCTTGGATAAGGTAATCATAAAGTGTTATACAGATCTTTATGCCGGAAAAAGTATTCCTTTATCTGATATAGATAAAATTACATTCGTCATAGAGGAATTTTTAGATTCTATTCATTATTCAAGAGAAGAGGATTCTTATTTTCCTTGTGTTGCAAGCTACGACCACCTAAAACAAGAGATTAGAGGTTTGTTAATAGAACATGAATTCTCTAGAAGGATTGCACTACAAATAAAAAAACATCTTAAAAGATGGAAAGAAGGAGAGGATGCAAGAGAACCTGTTGCTAGGTTTCTAAAAACATATTCAGTATACCTTATGGATCATATGACAAAAGAAGAGAACTTTTTTGATAAAGCTGAATCAGAAGTACTTTCAAAAGAAGAAGAATTCGATATGTACGACCAATTTAAATCAGTAATGACAATTTCAAAAAAAATGGAAGATATGATCAAGGAAATTGAATATCTAGAAAGTCAGCCTTGGGTTCAAAATTAACGTAAGCTCTTTATGGGTTATTCAGATATTTTAATTCATGAAACCCTTCATTCTTTGGATGACTGGTCTTCCTTGTTCAGGAAAGACCACCATTGTAAAAGATCTGCAAAAAGATATTCCAAATTTGGCAATGCTTGACGGCGATGAACTAAGGGAATGGTTCTCTCCAAAAGATTTCTCAAAAGCAGGACGAGATGAACACAACAAAAAAGTTGCTCATTTGGCTAAGCTTTTACTAAAACATGGTGTTCCAAGTGCAGTATCTCTAGTTTCACCATATGTTGAGAATAGAGAAAGTGCTAGAAAGATTATTGATGCAGGCGTTCAGTTTGCAGAATGTTATGTAAAGTGTTCTTTAGAAAAATGTGAAGAAAGAGATGTCAAAGGCATGTATGCCAAGGCAAGAAAAGGAGAAATCAAGGGATTCACAGGAATTGATGATCCTTATGAAGCTCCTGAAAAAGCAGATCTAATTATTGATACTGAACATGAACCACTTTCAGAAAGTGCAAATAAAGTAAAGGACTTTCTAAAAGAAAGGAACCTACTCTAATTTTTTAAATTCTTTAACTATATTTTCATGAATTAATCTATTTGTTACTAGAATTCCATTTTGATGATACACGTCTTTGTTATTGTATGTAATATCATTCCCCATCATATCTGTCATTTTTCCACCAGCTTCTGAAATAATACAATAAGATGCAGCAGAATCCCATTCCTTCATTTTGTTTGTAGTTGTAATGTATGCTTCAGCTTCTCCAGAACTAATCATTCCAACTTTCAATGAACTACCTACACTTGTAAAATCTTTAATGCCTAATTTTTTGATAAATGATTTTTCTTTATCTGATAAATGATGTCTTGATCCAACCGCTCTACATTTAGAGAGATCTTCAATATTAGTTACAGTAATTTTTTTCCATTCTTCACCTGAAAATCTAAATGCTCCCCTACCTTTTTGTGCAACAAATAATGTTTTTTCTGTAGGCCAACCAATTACTCCAAGAATTGATTTTTTATCTTTTATCAACGCAATCATAACCGTAAATTCTCCTGTTTTATCAATAAAATCAGATGTTCCATCAAGTGGGTCTACAATCCATACTATGTTCTTTGACAATCTACTTTGATCATCTTTATCTTCCTCAGATAAAATTACATGTTTTGTTTGTGAGAGAATTCCTTTGATGATCTCATTACTCTTGATATCTGCATCTGTGATTGGAGAGTCATCATTTTTTTTAGACGTTTCAAATTTTCCATGATAAATCTCCAAAATTGCATTTCCTGCCTCTTTTGCTGCATTAATGGCAATGTCTAACTCAGGCATTCTATCAGAAATGGGTATTTCATTCAATTGAAATTACCTTAAGTTGTAAGTTCTGGTTTTAACGTCCAGACTACTCCTAGAACAACAAATGGAATTGACATAATTCCTATGATGCCGAGTATGGTATTGAATTGTGATTCTGATACCTGTGGATTATTTACTATCCATGGTAACGGTAAAGTAATGATTATCCAAATAATTCCCAAAAGTATTATCAACTTAGCTTTTGCTTTTCTATCTTTCATCATATTTTGTATTCCAGAGCTGTATTAAATTCATGTGGATTCATTTTATTGATTCTCCTCCATCTACCGCAAGTATTGCACCTGTAGTCCAAGATGCATCATCTGATGCAAAATACATTACTGCCTTTGCCACTTCTTCAGGTTGACCAATTCTACCTATTGGATGTTCACTATTCATGAATTCTATGTCCTTCTCAGTTTTCATGAATGGTTTTGTCATATCTGTATCCACAACACCCGGACAAATACAGTTAACTCTAATCTTGTGTTTGGCATATTCAAGTGCCCAACATTTTGTTAATAATATTAAAGCAGCTTTTGAAGCAGAGTAAGCATCAGCATTAAATCCTTGATATGCTTTTAATCCTGCGTCAGATGAAATATTAATTATACAACCAGATGTTTTTTGTAAATGAGGAATCACTTCCTTAGTAAATCTAAATTGTCCTGTAAGATTTACATCTAAAACTTCGTTCCATTCGTCTTCATCAATTTCATGCAACTGTTTGATCTTTGGAAACATTCCAGCGTTATTTACAAGGATATCTAATTTTCCATATTCTTTAATTGTCTTATCTACAACACCTTTGACATCTTTACTATTTCTAATGTCAGCTACAAAACATGTAGCGTTTGGGATTTTTAATACTGACTCTTCTAATCTTTTTGGATCCCTTGAAGTAATCACAACCTTAGCTCCATTTTTTGATAACATTTGTGCAGTAGCAAATCCAATACCACGACTTCCACCTGTTACTAATGCAATCTTCCCTGATAATCTCAATAGTTTTTACATAAAAATTCGTAATTTATAGATCGATGAGATTACAAGTATGTATAAAATATTTTATAAAATTTTATTATTTTTTATAAAATATTATGTAAAATGTTAAATACTTATTTTTATTATAATAAATAATGCCGAAGGATATAATTCCTATCGACTAAACTGCGTGGCCCCGCAGAACGAAAAAGGCAATCAGACGTTTAACGATCTGACCACGAGAGGAAATCTCTCAGGGTTCTGCAATTAAGGGGTTTACGCCTCTTCTAATTTTCTAAAATATCTACAGAAACTGATCCTAAGGTATTTCCATTTGGATTGATACTAATTGAAACCTCATCTGCTTCAGAAATTAAAATAATTTTTTGTCCACTATATTCCCATGTAAAATATTCAGAGATTCCAGTTTGGTGTAAAGTATTCTCAAGCTTAAAATTTTCAGAAAAATCAATATTTTTACCATTTAATGTTACTGATAGTATATCTGGACTACTACCATTTGGAACAAACCTAAAAGAATATTCACCTTTTTGAATAGTGAACTTTTCTGTATAAATTCCGTTAGTGTATAAATCTTGATCTGCAAGAGTTATGTGAAATACAAGATTTTCTTCTTCAGGTGAATCCAACGAAGAATTTATTGTAAAAGCGGTTATTATTACTACAATTAAAATTACTATGATTTTTTTATTCATGAAGGTAAATTCTAAATTCTATTATAAAAATAAATTATACTTTAATGTAGACCTGTACTAGAAAATATTATTTCTCATGGAAAATCCAATTTCTTTGATATGTTTTAACATCAAAGATTTTTGTTCAAATTTATTTTAAACATTATAGAATCTAGTTTTTGTTTTAGGAATAAATTTAATATTATTACAACAAATATCGAATGCAGTATTGTTATGTGATCTAAAATATCCCCATGAATTTTGTAATCAAATTATAGATTATTTGTTTTCATATTTTTTTAAATTTATTTTATAAATTCAAATACAATATTTTTATTGATTTCATCAAAGAATATCTAAACATATTTTATTGTCTAATTACTAAAATATCTATTTTGAAAAGAATTATCTGATAACGAAATATTTCATATTAAAAAAATTCATTCAAAGAGAAAGATTTTCTTGATGTCTAATTTTTGTTAGTGAAATTTTATGTACTGTAAACCAATCTTTACACTCTGCATTAAGTATCTATTCTAAAATCAAATTCATGCCTAATTTAGATGGTAAATGGTTAAAACAGTCACAACCAAGCGTAACTGAGAAAATTAATGATGTTATTAAACCTAAAGGCCCACTAAAATCAAGA
>JAOTUX010000051.1 GCA_029863665.1 Candidatus Nitrosopumilus sp. | reverse complement strand
GCAAAGGCAACTAGGGCTAAGCATCTCTCTAGTATCATTACCATAACTCGAATGATCAACAAGGACTGGAAAGATGTTCTTAGGGCTGACATTGATGATGTAGTTTTCAAAATAATGGATACATATTCTGATGAGAAAGGACAGGAATCCAATACAAGCTATGACATGAAAAAAATCTTGCGAATATTTTACAGATGGGTAAAGACTGGAGACAGGATAAAGAAACCATATGAGATTGATCCATATGAAATTCAGGGAATTACCCTAAGAACCGTCAAAGACAAGATAGCTCGTGAGGATTTACTGGATGATGATGATTTGGATAAACTTCTCAGGGCATGTGGCGAAAATGAAAGGGACCGAGCATTTATTGATGTTCATACAGAGGCAGGGACTAGACCCGGCGAGACACTATCCCTTCGAATCAAGGATGTAAAAATCGATGAACATGGTGCCCTCATTAACGTAATTGGCAAAACATATGCCAGGCCAGTTAGATTGATTCGTTCTGTTCCAAACCTCTTGGCATATTTGAGAAATCATCCATTCAAGAATGAACCTGATGCTCCATTGTGGATACTGATTGATCCTGATGACTATGGAAAGCCAATGACATACTATGCAACCAGGGCAATGCTTCAAAGACGAGTTAACAATGCCAAAATGACAAAAAAAGTATACTTGAATTTATTCAGACATTCAGAGGCAACAAAGACTGCAAACTTCATGACAGAGGCCCAAATGAGAAAGAGACACGGATGGACAGCGTCCAGCAAAATGCCTGCTCGATACGTCCATTTGGTAAACTCTGATGTAGAGAATGCAATCTTTGAGCATTACGGCATTACAAAGAAGAACGATGCAAAACCTGATGCTCCAATTAAGTGCCAATTTTGTGACATGTTTAACCCACATGATTCGGACATCTGCTCAAAATGTGCCAAGCCTTTGGATTTGAAGGCAAGCATAGAACTCGATGAGAAAAACCACCAGCAAATCGATTTACAAAATGAAAAGATAGAAACCCTTGAGAAATCTCTAAAAAAATTCCAAGACACCATGAAAAGTAGAGATGATAACTGGAAGAGAGAATTCTCAAAGATATTTTCTCTATCGAGGGCAAGGATGCGAGATGCGGGCCAAAATTAGATGCACCTACCACCGAAGTTAAGACACGTCCCTAAAACTATCCAAACTACGTTCACGGAAAGCCAATAATACCTCAATCTCAGAAAATTAACAAGAAATTTGTGTGATAATTTCACGCCTAGATTTGACCATTTTTTGTAATGTCCACTGTGATATTGTGGCCAATTTCACGCCTAAAAAGTAACACACCACATAAAATCCCTAAAATTAGGTGTGATGTAATGCTGTTGATTTTGAGATTTTGATAAAATAATTATTTTACTAAAGGTATCATAAGATACCAGTATTACCAACTTGTACACACATGTACCTGCAAAAAAACTCTTACAAATGAACAAATACAAAAAACTCGATGAGATACACCAATCAAGTATGACTGCCCTACATGCCACCTCGATTGATCATGTAAACATGAGAGTCAAGAATTTGGACCAGTCCGTCCAGTTTTACCACAATCTCTTTGACTTTGAGATAAAACAAGAAGAAAACCCAAACAATACTGACGTCCCATCAAAAATAATTGGAAATGATTCTATCAAGCTTTGTTTGTATGAAGTACCTGGTATGATACCAGAAGGTGGGATTGCCCATTTTGGATTTCACATTTCAAATTTTAATGAGGTGGTGGATAAATGTCGTATTCTGGGAGTCAAGATATTATATGGAGGGGTGGTTGACTGGGAGCAATCAAAATCAGTCTATATCGTGGACCCTAGTGGTTATGAGATAGAACTCTCTGAGATTTCTGGCGGAGGATTATAAATCTTGAATTCTCAAAAAATATATCCAAAACATCCAACCATAGGGATAGATCCTCTTATTGTAGTGTAGGAGTTCGTCTAATCAAAAAACCCTATCGAGTACATACATGTACTTCCAGTAAAATAATTTGTTCACGGTAAAATTACCCAATTAATTCAATCCGTTAAATAATTTAGGAAATCAACTATTGGAGACCAATAATAGAAGAGAAGACCATAGAAGAGAAGACCATAGAAGAGAAGACCATAGAAGAGAAGACCATAGAAGAGAAGACCATAGAAGAGAAGACCATAGAAGAGAAGACCATAGAAGAGAAGACCATAGAAGATGAATGGGAATATGTACTAGACAGATGTGTAAAACGGTAACCAATTACGGAATAAAGAGTCAAAAAATAAAATACCACACCAAAAATTCTTGGAAATTTCGTGCCTAATTACTCCCAATTTCTGTGGTCGAAACTGTGGTACTTCACTGTATTTCGTGCCTGAAAAATCCCACCACACCACAATTTACTAATAAATTACTTGTGGTGTGGTACGAAGAAATTGTGATTTCAAGAAAAATAATTTCACCTCTGAAGGTATCATAAGAGACCAGTACTACCAACTTGCACGTCATGTTAGTCCCATCATCAAATATTGTTCGGATGCTCCTAACTAACACTCCACTGACTCTAAGATTTTGAAAAAATTCAAATTTCACTCAAAAATTTTACCTATACGTCAAAAAGTGAGAGATTGATCCAATTTACAAAATCCCTATGAGAGCATGCAAGTTTTTGCTGTAAAATATTTTCAAACGAATCTCTATGAGAGTAGTGGGCCGGACGGTGTCCATGTTTTTATAGGTTCAAAAACTAGATTTTCTTATTTTTTAGATCACTAAATAATTTTATCAAATAATCTGCATATAGAACTAATTTCAATGCTGATTCTTTGTCGTATTTCACTTTTCTGTGACCTGGTGGATTTCTTATCCACATAACTGCACTTCTAAACAACATCTCAAGTCCTTGAGATTCTGATTTATTTGGTCTATTAAACAATCCCTGTTTTGCTGCTTCTGATACTAAATCTGTCCCTGTAACATTTTCTGAAACATTTAGAATTTTACGCATATTTGTTTCTAATGTTAGGCATGCATTGGTTACAGCATTTCTATATGGTTTGACAAGTTTACAATCACTTATCAATTCGGAATCTACTTTGTATTTACTTAAAGACATATCGTATGGGGATTTTTCAATTTCTGTCTTTGTCTCTTTTTCTTTAGATTGTTTTCTAGATGTATTTTTGCCGTTAGTAAAATCAAGTGTGGCCTGTGCTTGTTTAAAATCTGCTAATTCTTGAGTTCGCTTATCCTTAGTTAATAATTTGTGAACATCTATGCCTTCATTTGCGGCCACCACATCTAAAGCCACTTCTGATGAAATTGCATTATTTACATTCTTTCTAATTGCACGTTTTCTAGAGTGTACTGTTTGATCTGGAATTCCTTTTTTTCTTAACGCATCTAAAACAAGTTTACTTATGGCCATTTTTACACCTTTGAATAAACAGTTTTCCTTTTTCCTGTTTCTTTATCTTTGATGTTGTTAGAATTAATTAGCGACTTATTTCTAAGACTAATGAGAACAACTTCCACATTTCCCCTTTTCTTTCCTGTTTTTTCAATCATATCTGCGACAGTATTTTTCATATTGCATAATGAAAAAATTTTCTCTTCTTCTTTTGTGGGTTTTTGTTTTGGTGCACTTAGTCTTGTTAAGTTAATTAAAATATCCAATTTACCATTAATACTTTTCAATTGTTTCAGAATTTCAGAATCTTTTTCCATGTCTATTTGACCTCTTTTTTCTTGGAATTTTTCTTCTGGTGTAAACGGACACTAATGTTATTTGGGGATTTATTCAGTATGGTTGCAATTTGGTTGACTGTCAAATGTGCACTAAAAAGAATATCTATCTGTTCATTGAGCGGTTTGTCTTTTATTGCATTGATAGCGATTAGATTGGTAATAGTTTCCAATCTTCTATCAATAGATTTTAAGATATCATCACTCGTTGCTTTTCACCTTTTTTGCTCTAGATTTTTCTTTTGCTACCAAACTGTATGTCGTTCCCAAGATTTGGGCAATTTCCTGATTATCATATTTTAAAGAAGAGAGATACTGGATTTTCTCTTTGGTAGTTCCTTGTTGCATTGATGGATTTAGCATAATTCCAATCATTGTATCTAATCTCTTTTTAATATCTTCATTTTCATTTTTACCTGACATCGTTTCTTATATATACTAATATATGTTACCTATATAACCTTTATGGTTTGAAGCATTATTGGTAATTATGATCCTCATAATTATTAATAAAATTGTGCCCATAATTAATGATTTTTGATAATGATATTACCATAGTACAGTAAAATTAAATAACTTGATAAATCATCAATAGTCATGGGAAAACCCTCAAAATCAGACAATGAGTTATTGCAAGAAATTAGTAAAAAATTAGATAAATTAACGTGCATTCTTGCTACTCAAGGGAAAGATCTAGATACCCAAATTACCATCCTTCAGGGCTTTGATTGGGAATGGGATGAAATTGGAAGATTTGTAGGTATGAAAGGAGATGCAGCAAGAATGCGCTATAATAGAAAAAAATAATCAAATCTCAAAAATCGAGCTTTAATAAATTAATTTCAACTGGAGATTTGAACCAAATTTGCAATTCCCCTAAAGGGATCTGAACAAAATGGATAACCATAAGAGTTAAAAAACTTAGCAGATTTGTATCAGTTTACATCGATTAACTGACGGTAGTTTTCGTATTTTCTAGATAATCAATTAAAATGTAGATGAAAATATTATTTTAAAGTCATATATTTATAATATTTATTAATCATAGAGTTACCTTGAATTCCCACTGACCTTCCAACACTGAGAGTTTAGGGGGAGAGTCAGTAATTGGGTACATTTTTGGAGGAGTTGAAGGAGGCGGTATTGTCCTACGATTTCTTTTGACCCACATCATCTCTTTTACACAAATTGTGATTTCCTTTGCATTAGGATCTAAAGTTGAAAAGAATCTATGTTCTCCTGAATGATCCAACACCATTTCATTTGTTGTGGGATCAGGACCACTACTACCTCCACCTCCCGCAGAATGACCATCTGCATAGATATTTCCAAGATCATCTTTGATCTCTAGGGTCAACTCAGCTGATTCGTGACTCATGTTCATGGTAATCTCGTTTGCTTTTGAAGGATTTGAAAAAATATTCTCTGGAAGTTTTATTCGCTGAAGTGAATACCATCGAAGCTTCATCGCATTATCAAAAACTTCAAGGGATGTAAATACAATATCGGTATCTTGTGCGTGGAATTTGTGTGGTATTGGAATTGTCTTGATAAAAGATAAAGCCTCAGGTTTGCTAATTTTTCCCTTAAACTCATCCATCGAAATTTCTTGAAATTCAAATTTTGTGTTTTTAGTGACAAGCCAAAAGTCATGGTTTTCTGGCGTTGCATCAATAATCATAGATGAGAAATTTGGAGGGTGAGTGTGTCCACCCCTAGAAGTTCTCTGGTGTTTTTGTGCAAAGTCCGGAAAAAATGTCAGGTTCACTCTCTCTTGTTTTTTTACTATTTGACCATACAAGGGTGAAAAATCAATGTTGTCTTTGTATCCTGGCATTGTATTTTCCGTAAATTTCATTGTTCCCAACGTGACAATATCAGCTTCTGGAATTTGGTTTTTGAAATCACGAGAAGGGAGTTTCTCCAGTTCTACTAACCTTAATCGTCTTGAAGGACATGCATTACAATGAACAGGACTGCTCATGATTACTATTGGATACTCCACCTCCTTATGATCTGAATTCAAATACTCTATTGTGGGATCTTGTGATTTTGCTTTTTCTATTTCTTCTTGGTTTGCTGAAAAACAAAATGCCATTGCACTATCTTTTCCAGTAACTTTAATGATATCACCTTCTTTAACTCCCAGTTTATCCATATATTCAGATTCAATTTTTACTATGGTTTTGCAACGGTTATCATTTTCAAGATTATATGATCTAAAAGTGATCGAGTTGTAGTTTTCTTCCATTTATTGAAAGTAAGGGGTTTTGGTTTTATGGGTTTCTCGTAATAATTCATTCAAAGAATTAGAGGTCAAAATCACAATTTTTTTCTATAAGGACAACAAAATTCAAAGATCTGGTTTGTACCCCTGAAATTCTTCTGGAGTCTTGGACCAAGATGTGCCAATACCATCAAATTCACAAGAGATTTGATTAAATTCGACATTTCCCTTTCCGCTCTGAAGGCAACCATCTATGCATTGTTGTTCAGTCGACTCTCCGTTGGTACTCACACTATTTCCTCCCTGAGACTTGTTGGTAATAATACAGAGTCCAACAGGTTCAAGGGACCATAATCCTTCTGGCAGTACTGCCAAAATGATAATTGCGCAGATTACGCCTACAATAATTTTCTTGGAAATGTATGGGGGAACAAGTGAGGGTTTTACCCATGCTAATGCCCCATATAACAAAATTACAAATACAAAAACCTGTATTGCATGCACAACATATCCTGCGATTGGAAATGATGTTGGATGAAAAAATGAAAACATTGATAGTCCAATTGGAATTGGAACAAAGATGTAAGAAGCAATCGCTACTGCTACAAGAATTATTCTTTTCTTTAGGTTTTCAGCATAGTTCATTTTTTCCAATCTCAAATGTAATGAATCAATTTATGGGTTCTCCATTCTACTTCATATAGAGTCATAAAACCGCAATGAGTGCACTCAAAAAACAAGTCTTGCCTACTTTGACCATGTTTTTCAAGTTTTTCTTTCATGTCTTTACCATCAAGTGGCACCATGTCGATGTCATTGTCTTTAGTAATAATTTGAAAATTCTCATCAAGATTAACTGATTTTAAAAATTCTGTAATGGCTGATAATACAAGGGATTTGTCAATATTTTGAGAATCATCAATTGGGGTAAGGAGAATCTTTTCAGATTTTAGAAATGGAAGGACTTCAAGTTTGTCAGCAACATACACCAATAGTTGGTCCTTTATTACCAAAGCATTAGTGCAGTCAATTGTTATCATGCTTTGATTTTCCTTTTGATTTTTTCTTTATTGCATAAATTACAATAAACAAG
>JAOTUX010000050.1 GCA_029863665.1 Candidatus Nitrosopumilus sp. | reverse complement strand
TCACTTTTGTTCTCATATCTTTTTTCGTCATTATCTCTTTCTAGATCATTATTTCTTTCTTTGTCATCGTCTCTGTCATCATCTTTTTCTTTATCAGTATCGTTATCGTCTTCATTTCGGTCGTCATCATGTTTATCTTTAGATTTATCGTCACCAAAACTGTCGTCATTCATTGAATCATCATCAAAATCATTATGGGTTTCAGCAAATGCAGGACCTGCAGTAACGCCAAAAACCAGAATTAACGATAAAACAATACTTAGTTGTCTACTTTTCATTACAGGACTAGGTTTTTGGATATAAAGAATGTCGGACAAGATCATCGTAAGTATTATTAGAAATAAGCCAAAGTTTTGTAAATTCGTGCCTAGGATCATGAATCTTTTCTTCTTTTGTCTTAAATAGAATAATTTGACAATTTTTCCTGTGACTAGATATCAAAACAAAAAGTCCATTGGTCTGACTGCCATAATGGCCCTTGTTGTCTTAATGGCAATGGGAGTCAACGATGTGTTTGGCGACAATGAGGCAAACACGCTAGTTCACGAGTTTGGAGAGATTCTAGAAGGAGTAGAAGCAGAGATTCTTGCCATTCCAAATGACACAGAACCTACTGCAGACACAACTGACACAATGCAAACTGAAAAAATTTTATCACAGATTGCATACCTGAAAACTTTTGATGAAGCAATTCGAAAACAAGTTCTCTAAAGTACTCGCATTCCTAGTGGAAACTAAATTCTGAGTACTTGGTTTTACATAGATTTTTTTGTAGACCGTACTCTAACCCAAATTTTTTTTATAAATCATAGACAAGTCAATAGTAATTTTTTTTATTGTATTATAGATATTTGATTCATGTTTATGCAAAAAGATAATGAGTTTGTTGAAGAGTTGACACGATTAGCACAGTCAGTTGGGATTAACTTGGATAGAGATCCAGAACAAGTATAGCTTTTGAACATGAATTTGTTTTAAAGATACAGACATTATAAAATAATTCAGAAAAATGTAGAATATTTTTATTGATAGCAAACAAGATTATTCCAGTTGAAGTCAATTGAATCACTAAACAAAAAAATTGCAAACTGCAAAAAATGTCCAAGACTTGCAGTGTACATAAGAGATGTAGCAAAAAATAAGGTAAGACGATTCAAAGACGAGAAATACTATGGCAAACCTCTTTCAGGGTTTGGAGACATTAATGCAAGATTGCTAATTGTAGGATTGGCACCTGCTGCCCATGGTGGAAACAGGACAGGAAGAATGTTTACAGGGGATTCATCAGGGGACTGGTTAGCCAAAGTCATGCATAAGCATGGATTTGCATCAATTCCTACTAGTCAGGCTAAAAATGATGGATTGGTGCTAAATAACGCCTACATTACTGCTGCAGTTAGGTGTGCGCCACCTCAAAACAAGCCTACTCGAGAAGAGATGGATGTATGTTTTGAATATTTGGAGCAAGAAAAAGAGATTCTAAAAAATGTCACTACGGTTTTGTGTCTGGGAAAAATTGCATATGATGCTACATGTAAACTGTTTTCTGTAAAACCTGAAAAGTTCGGACATAGTAAATTATTTGAGTATGATACAATCAAGATTTTGACATCATACCATCCATCAAAACAAAATACACAAACTGGAAGGTTAACTTGGAAACAGTGGTCTGCAGTATTTTTAAAAGCAAAGAAACTAGCATAGTAAAACTTTATTGCAAAACTATGCCAGTTACAACAGTGAGAGAACTCATAGCTGGAATAATATTATTATCATTAATTCCAACTGCATTTGCACAAGATTATCCGGATCTTGGAGTCAAAGTTGAGACTGTAGCAGATAACCTCACCATTCCATGGAGTATTGACTGGATATCAGATGAGGTGATACTCTTTACTGAAAGAAACGGGAATCTCAGAGTAATTCAAGACGGGAAACTATTGCAAGAACCACTTCTATCACTTGGAGTAGGCGGGGTAGAAGGGGGCATGCTAGGAGTTACAGTTGATCCAAATTTTGCAGAGAATGAATACATCTATCTGTATTATACTTACAACGAACTACTTTCAACTTCAAACAAGGTAGTGCGATATCAAGTTACAGATAGAGTAATAACTGAAGATAGAATACTAATTGACGGAATTCCCGGAGGGCCATTCCATGACGGTGGAAGAATTCAGTTCGGACCAGATGGAAAACTCTACATCACAACAGGGGAAGCAGGGAATCCTGCTTTATCACAGGATCTAAATTCATTGGGAGGAAAGATTTTGCGAATAAATTCTGATGGTACAATACCAGAAGACAATCCATGGCAAGACTCTTCAATTTATTCAATAGGCCACAGAAATCCACAAGGAATTGATTGGGATGAATCAGGAAATCTAATTGCAACTGAACATGGGCCCTCAGGATGGAGAGGCTTTGCTCATGATGAAATTAATCTAATTATTCCAGGCTCAAACTATGGCTGGCCAGATATTATCGGAGATGAATCAATGGATGGTCTTCAAAATCCAATATTGCATACGGGAGATGACACATGGGCACCATCAGGCGCAGAGTTTTACAGTGAAGAGAAAATCCCACAATGGACTGGGAAATATTTTGTCGCAGCACTAAGGGGAAGTCATTTGCATATGATTGACTTTGATATGAAAAACAACAAAGTAATTTCTCATGAAAAACTATTCCAAGATGAATTTGGAAGATTACGGGACGTGGCAACAGGTCCTGACGGATATCTCTACATTCTAACAAGCAATCAAGATGGAAGAGGAAATCCAGAAAGCAATGACGATAGAATTCTTCGAATCATTCCAATGAATAATGGAATTGATAGTTTTGAGGACTGTGTTTCAGATGGAAATTCAGTAATGGAATCACATCCAAGACAATGCAAGATGGCAAAAATTTTGTTGAGAGAATCTCAAAAATTCCAGAATGGTTTAAAACAATTGCAAAGTGGTGGTCTCTGCAACAAATTTCCGATAGTGACTTTGCAGCAAATCTAGAATATCTCATAAAATACGACATCATAGTTGTTCCACAAAATATTACATCAGAAGATTCACAGCAAGGGTTACTATCAGGGTATCAAGAAGATGCAGGATTGTGGAGTAAGGGATTATTATCTGATGATGAGTTTTTCAAAAATATTAAGTGGATGATAAATAATGAATTTATTAAAATATAGTTCTGATCGTAGTAGATGTTATTTGTTCTTGAGATTTGGGATCTACTTTTTATTTTAGAACTGCGTACAGTAGTATAGAAAGCTGACACAATTTCCTATTGTCTAATGCTGGCGATTGTTTATCAGTCTGAGCATATTGGCAGGGCTGTGTAAAGGTTGTTCCGCGATAGTCAGCTTTCA
Source organism: Candidatus Nitrosopumilus sp. (assembly GCA_029863665.1). Classification (GTDB taxonomy): domain Archaea; phylum Thermoproteota; class Nitrososphaeria; order Nitrososphaerales; family Nitrosopumilaceae; genus Nitrosopumilus. The sequence goes on along the minus strand of JAOTUX010000050.1, from coordinate 3,721 downwards.
AATTTTAAAAACAGACAAGATTGATCACATACAATGAATATCAAAATTGGCTGTACAGGCTGGAGTTATTCTGGTTGGTCAGGAACATTTTATCCAAGGAATCTAAAGAGTTCAGAGATTTTCTCATTTCTTACATCTCTTGTGCCAATTCATGAAAAGGTTTCAGCTCTTATACTCCAGTTACCACCGTCATTGTCATTTGAAGAGGCAAAACCAAGACTTGGTAAACTCTGAGATTTTGCCTGATGATTTTTTGTATCCCATTGAAGGAAGACATGAATCATGGTTTTCAGATGATGCAATAGATTTTCTCAAAGAAAATAATCACTGTCTTGTATGGAATGATGTTGAAGGGATTAACAACCAGATGCCAATTACAGCAAGCTATCTGTATATTAGATTGATTGGAGATCGTTCCATTCCAGATTCAGAGTTTGGAAAGGTAACAAAAAATAAAATTGAATTAATTAAAAGTTGGGCAAAAAAACTCCAAGAAATCCAGAATATTCCACTTGCAATGGTAATGACAAATAATCATTTTGAAGGATTTGGACCTTCAACTGCAAATTCTTTGAGGATGCAGTTTGGAATGCGAGAATTAATCTGGGAAGAGAAAATGCAAAAGACTTTGGGAAATTTTTAGATAGTTATTTACAAGTTATAATTTATAATAAAAACTAACAGAATAATAAAACGAGTTCAAAAAATTTCATGTAACAAATGTATCATAGAGTTCTCTGAGAGGAAAATATCATAATACTAAATAACAAAACCCATTACTTCACCGAAATAATAACCAGCTAGAATAGTTCCACTAGACCAAACACAAGAACCTGCAAATGTATACATTACAAATTTTGGAATTCTCATTTTTAATAATCCAGCTGGAATTGAAATCATTTCTCTCATGACTGGAACCATTCTTCCCAAGAATACAGCTTTGTCACCATATTTCTCAAACCAAACCTCAACTCTACCTAATTTTTTTTCTGACACTCGGACATATTTGAGATAGCGAAGTAGGACTATTCGTCCAAGTTTTAATGCAATCAAATAGATTGCCGTAGTTCCAATGGTAGCACCAATTGCACCAAGAATAATCATAGGGATCACACCAATTAATGAAATTCCCTGCTGAGATGCCAAAAATCCAGCAGTTGGAAATACTGCAAGTGTAGGAATAGGCGGAATTATAGTCTCAAGCAAGGCAGCTAAGAATATTCCTTCATAGAGATGTGTGCCTAGAAAATCTGCAATCCAAGTTAAAAATGAGTCAAAGGGTTCCATTTGGCTTTTGGCAACAAAATCTTACTAAATTACCTTGCGAGTAATCAAAAATCAATTATTTTTGTAAATAAAGATTAGAAAGTGGAAAATTCAGCATATGCCAAAATCATAAGATGTAATCATGCTCAATTGTTAAGATCAATATTGTACAAATGAAACAACATTTGACTTTGTTCAGATTTTTTTATTTTTTTAATTATGGTTTTAAGAATACCTTTAGAGTATCAGGTTTTTTTGCATACTCTACTGCCTCATGGAATTTCTCTAATGGAAAAGTAGAATCAACCATGTCATCAACTGTAATAATTCCAGTTGCAAGTGAATCAATGGCTGGCTTGAATAATCCACATCTAGAACCAATCAAAGTTATTTCATTTACAACAGTTGGAGTAAGATCAAGATTTGCTCTTGATGCAATAGTTGATTTTAGAATTACAGTTCCACGTGGCCTTACAAGTTTCATGGTATCTACAAATCCAGAATTACTTCCAGTAGCTTCTACAACCAAATCAAATGACTGCTCATCAAGAGAGTCAATTCCTATCTTTGTCTTTATTCCCAATTTCTCTAAACTTTCAAGCTTACTTTTGTGTCTACCAAAGCATACAATGTTAGGACAGGACGACTTTATGACTTGAAGAATAAGATGAGCTAATCTTCCATCTCCTACAACTGCAACATCCCATTGTGGTTCCATCTTGATTTGCTCTTTGATCTCAAATGCAGCTGCAAGTGGTTCTACAAAAACTGCCTGCTCATCAGTAATAGAATCTGGAATAACGTGAAGATTTTTTTCAGGCAATGACAAAAATTCTGCAAACGCACCATTGCGCTTTAGGATTCCAAGCACTGTCCTTTGAGAGCAGTGTCTCTCCATTCCTTTAAGACAGGAATCACAAACTCCACAGCCAACATTGATTTCACCTACCACTCTCTTTCCAATTAAATCAGGATTTTGGGACTTCTCTACGGTTCCAACAAACTCATGACCAAGTATTCCTTGATATTTCATGTAACCATCCACGATTTCCAAATCAGTTCCACAAATTCCTGCCAAGTTAACTCGGATTAATGCCTCATCAGAAGTTGAGTCTGGATAGTTTTTATCAAAGATTATTTTTTGACCATCAAAATTAGCAGCTTTCACATTAGGGTTATTTTTAACATCCAATTTTAAAATAATGAAATCAGTAAAGTATTCTTAAATAATTTAAAAATAACAAAAATCATGCCAAGGATTTCTCATTTTGATATTTCAGCAGATGATCCCGCAAGAGCACAAAAGTTCTACCAAGAAGTATTTGATTGGAAATTTGAGAAATGGGATGGTCCAATGGATTACTGGATGGCAACAACTGGAACTGAAGAGCCAGGGATTAACGGAGGACTATCAAAGAGAATGCCAGGCCAGATGGGAATGACAAACACAATTAATGTTCCATCAGTAGATATGTTTTCTTTAAAAATTATTGAGAAAGGTGGACAAATGATTGTTCCAAAGATGGCAATTCCAAAAATAGGATGGTTTGCACAGTGCATGGATACTGAAGGAAATATGTTCGGCATAATAGAGATGGATAGTAAAGCCAAGTGACACCATCTAAATTAATAATTAGAAAGATTCCAAAATTTACAATTGAGTTACAGTTTTTTAGATCATGCAACTGATGCAATAATTGAGGTAACAGCGAAAAATCTCAAAGAAGCATTTTCAGTAACAGCTGATGCAGTGATCAATTTGACACTTGATCAAGACAAAGTAGAAGAAAAAGATGAAAAAGAGTTTTCAGCCCAAGGAAAAGATCTAAGATATCTTCTGTTTAGCTGGCTAGAGGAGATCACTTTTGTTCTAATCACTGAGGGATTTGCAATAAAGAGGATAGAATTTGACCTAAAAGAAGACGAAGGTTACAAAATCAAGGCAAAGGCATTTGGAGAATCTCTTGATCTTACAAAGCACAACTTCAAAGTCGAGATTAAAGCCCCTACATTTTACGACATGAAAATAAAAAATGAGGATAAAGTCTACATGAGGTTTTTACTTGACCTATGAGGTTTGTGAATATTTCTTAGCAAAAAACAAGAAGAAATTATACGTGTTTTTTAAAAGTCTGCCCTGAAAAGCAGTATTGTGATCACAAAATTAGCAGGATTTTCAGTATTTTCACTCATTGTCCTAATGATCATTCCTGTTTATGCAGATGTGGACAAAGCAGGTATTGATGAAGGAACATTTACAATTGAAGGTAAATTTACAATTTCTGGAACTATTAGTGATGCAGATAGGGTAACGTTACTTGCAGCAATGAAAGGGCCAGGTACAGAGAAATTAACTAGAACCACAATTTCAAATTTTGATGGGACATTTTCATTTGTTCCAGCAAATGCTGACGATTTGTTTAGAACTGAAGGAATCTACACAATCAATGTATTT
>JAOTUX010000049.1 GCA_029863665.1 Candidatus Nitrosopumilus sp. | reverse complement strand
AGCAACCGAAGTTGAAGCAACCGAAGTTGAAGCAACCGAAGTTGAAGCAACCGAAGTTGAAGCAACCGAAGTTGAAGCAACCGAAGTTGAAGCAACCGAAGTTGAAGCAACCGAAGTTGAAGCAACCTCCATGATCATTTCAATTCCACAAGGTGCTGGAGTTACAGGCTGTGAGATTAATAATGAATGCTATTTGCCCTATGAGGTAACTATTCCGGTTGGTACTACTGTAGTCTGGAGTAATGATGATACTGCAGCACATACAGTTACAAGTGGAATTTTTGCAGATGGATTTGATGGATTATTTGATTCTAGAATGTTTACATCAGGTTCTACATACGAATTTACATTTAATGATTCTGGAACTTATGATTACTTTTGTTTAGTTCATCCTTGGATGGTTGGAATTATCCATGTTGGTGAATCTCAAATGACCTATGAAGTTGAAACTGTCTCTGAAGCCGAAGTGATTCCTGAAATTAAAACAAATACTAAGGTTACAACATCAACAGTTTCAACAACAGAAATGTCACTATCTATTTCAATTCCAAATGGTGCTGGAATTTCAAATTGTGAAACTAAAGATGATTGCTTTTCACCTCACGATATTGCCATTCCTGTAGGTGCAACTGTAACCTGGAACAATGACGATATTGCAGCACATACAGTTACAAGTGGAAATATTAATGCCGGTTCAACTGGAGTATTTGATTCTAGATTATTTACATTTGGTTCTACTTTTGAGTTTACATTTAATGATTCGGGAACTTATGATTACTTTTGTAATGTCCATCCTTCGATGGTTGGAATTATCCATGTTGGTTAGATGGTAGTAACTTTACTTCCTTGTTCTGATGATTCAAATTTGTAAATCTTCTCCACAGTAGAATTCTCAAAGATCTCTGCATCATGTGTGATTATTAGAAATTGCATTGGTGTCTCAAAATTTGAAATGTTTGATATCTGAGATAATACTTCCACAAGTGACTTCTTTCTTTCAGCATCCAGATGGGTTGTAGGTTCATCTAGTATCATTAAGTTAAGATTTGATGCTCCTAACAGGCTTGCCATACCTAGTCGCAAGGATAATGCAACACTTACTTTCTCCCCCCCACTGAGGGATTCTAACTCTAATACTTCATTTCTTGAATAGCATGTAATGGAAATATCTCTTGCTTTTTCTGATAATGTTATTCTTTGAATTTTTGTGTTAAGTAATGTTAGATATTCTGAAGCTTTAACTGATATTGTATTTAGTGCCCATGATCTCAGGCTTGTAGCAACAGGCCCATCTCTACTAAAGATATTTGTCTGAATTTCATCAAGACTTGTTATGTATTCTTTTACAACTCTCAGCTCAGAAATTGCTTTTTGAATTGATGTAATTTGCTCCTCTCCTTTAGAAATTTTTTCTGAAATTGCCCCAATTTGCTGATCAATTTGTGATAGATTTGATTGTTTTTTATCTACTATTTTTTTAAGATTTGTGAACTCCTGTTCATCGAATCCTTTTGTTTCATTTTCCAGTTTTAAGATACTCTCAAAAATCATTTTTGCATGAGTATCAATTTGTGATATCCCTATTAAACTCCCATTAGTGGTTGAGGGAATCTCTTGTATTTTCTTTTTCTTTGTCTCTGTCTCTTCTTGAATTTTTTTTAATTCTTCTATACTATTGATGGCATAAGCTCTAAGTGTGGCCTCAGCATCTCTTGCATTTTGTAATTTCTCTGAAAATTCTTTTCTTTTCTGACTATATGCCTCTCTTTCTTTTTCTCTTGAACTAATTTTTTCTTGTAATGATGTTATCTCTTCTTTAAGGTGCTCTTCTTGAAAAAGTGGGTTTAGTTTCTCTACATTAGAATCACATACGGGACACTTGTTATCTTTTAATTGTAATTTTGCTGCTAGTAGTTGTTTTTCTTTTAATGATGCAATTTGGCTCTTTTCTTCTTGTATTTTTTTCAAGGTATCTTCTATTGCTTGCTCTACTTTTTTCATTTTAGACTCTAGATTTTCTTTTAGACTAGCAGGCTCAAAACACTCTTTACAATCCCGTATTTTACGCTCATCTTCATCAATTTCTTCTCGAATTTCATGAATCGCCTCATTTGCATATGCAATGATCTCTTTTTTCCTTAATTCTAGTTGGTTAATCTTGTCTATTTTTGGAGATTCGATCTCTATTTTTTTCCTTAACTCGTTGACCTCCTTTTGTAATTCCTCTTGCATTGATTGTAACTGGTCTTTTTTTGGTTTCTCTTCTTTGATCTCTTTTTGATATTTTTCTAAATCTCGTGATAAAATTTCAATATGTGTATCATCGTATCCTATTTTTCCTCTAATCTCTTTACGAAATTCTTTATTTACTATTTTCATGGATTCTGATGCAACATCTAACATGTCAATTCCTATGATTGCATTTAGTAACTCTTTGAATTCTTTTGGCTTTGCATTGATGATTGCATTTAATTCTCCCTGCTGAACAATGGATGCTATTTTTAATTTTTCAAAATCTAGACCGATCGTCTTTTCAACTTCTAATGTCATTGATTCTCCGAATTGTTTTCTTTCTCCTGCTGCAATCTCTATGTGTTCATCATTATCTATTTCAGAAAATTTTGCAGATAGCGTTCCTTTACTGTCTATTTTTCTTACTGCTTCATACTGTTTACCATTAATGGAAAAACCCACTTTGACAAATCCTTGATTTGAACCACGCTTAATCAAACTTTTGTTTGATTTTCTTGTGTGTTGTCCAAACAATCCAAATGTTATTCCATCAATTATGCTAGATTTTCCTGCACCATTATCTCCTACAAATACTGTTACTCCATTTTCAAATACTAATTTTGTATCTGAATGTGCTAAAAAATCTCCTAATTCAATTGATGTAATCAATGTTTTTTCTCCTTGAACTTCTCAAAATTATCTGTAATTATTTGAGATGCTTCTTTGATTTCTCCCGATGTTAAAACTGGAAGCAGCTCTTTTATTGCAAATCTTGCAGATTCTTCAGAGCCTAAGATGTCTGCTGATAGTCTGAACATTTCATCATCTATTACATTTGGTCTGTCTAAGAATACTGATGAATCTGAAATCTGTTTTGTACTTATTTTCCAAAAACATCTTAGAGCTAAAGAATTCAGTCTTGAAATCTGTGCCTGAATATAGTCTGTTTCTATGTTTTCCCCTTGAATTTTTATCTCTATGATTGGTTTTTTTCTAAATTCTGCAATCTTTTCAGAAATACCATCAATCATCTTTGATAATTCCTGATATTCTGTTTTGAATGAAAATTGGGGTCTTGTTTCAAGTTCAATCCAATTTGGATTTGTTTCTTCTGTAGAGATATCTACTTCAAAGAACCCTTTCTTTGTCTCTTTGATTCCTTCACTTGTAGTTAATTCAATAGATCCTGGATATGCGACTGGACCATTTAGGTGACTAAATTGTCTGACATCCTTATCATGAAGATGCCCCATGGCATAATATGTAAAATTTTTTGGCAAGTCTGTTGATTGAAGCTCTCCTGCAAACTTATTGAATTCTGTAATTCCTTGATGTAACATTAAAATTTTATGTCCAGTATGATTTTGTACAGTTTTGTCTATCTCTGTAAATTTCTCTTCGTATTGTGGAATCTCGGCTTTTCTAATTTTGTCAAATCCTGCTAATAGAATTCCATTATATTCTATTGGATTTCCTTGACCAATATACTTTGAAAATTCTAAATTATGGTATACATATGGAATTGGTGTTGTTCTGATCCTACTAATGTCATGTTCTCCTAAAATAAAAAAAGAGTCAATGTTATTTTGTTTTAATCGTTTTAACCCATTTGCCATCTGAACAATTGCGGTTCCACTTGGATTAGGTATGTGAAAAATATCTCCTGCAAATAATACAAAATTCACATGATCTTTTATCGATATATCTATTGCTTGATTAAATGTATCATACACATCTTGTGCTCGTTCTTCTGACCCGTACTGCACTAGTCCTAAATGTGTGTCTGAAATATGAGAAAATAACATTTAATCTAATAACAAATCTTTCTGAACAAGTCCCTGTGTTGATTCTATTGCAACTTCTTTCATCTTATTTGCATTTGTCCATGCATTAACTGCGCTTTGGTCTGCCCCCATAACTTTCTCTTTTACTTCTTCTACATGTACCAATGATGGTAGGTTTGTCCATTGACCTACAAGTACTGCATCTCCTACATTAAATGAGGTCAATTGAGCAATCAATTCACGACTAGTGGACTCTGTTGCTGAGGCTATTTGACGTTGATCATCTTCTTGTATAATTTTCATTATTGCAAATGATCCCATTTGGCTGAGAACATTCAAATCTACACTTCGTGGTCTTTGGGATACTATTCCTAACCCTAATCCAAATTTCCTTCCTTCCCTGGCAATTTTTGCAGCCCAATATTTTGCACTTGTATCATGATCTTTTGGAATGAATACATGAGCTTCTTCTATAATTACAAAAATAGGCGAATTGAACTGATAATTCCTCTCCTTCTTACTTCTTCCATGTCTTGCAATACTTGCGTCTTTTCTATCTTTGAGTAACTGTTGTAAATAAAACGCAACTGCAACATTGGCCTGTTTTTCTGATAGTTCTGAAATGTTTAGAATATTTGTACGCCCCTCCTTTATGAAACTAATGGGATCCCCCATATCTGGATCTAAAATATCTTCAAATCTTCTTTGGGCTTCTTCTATGATGTCTTGAACCCTATATGCTGATGTTCTGATTTCTTTTATCTTCTTATCTTCTGAATTTACAATAAAGTCAACTTCATTTTCTAACTTACTCCAAAATTCTTTTGCTTCTTTAACCTGTTTTGTAAATGCCATTCTTAAAACTCGTTGCTGGACATTTGCCCCGTCTCTTATTTCCAATACTTCTGAGAGCTGGTCTGCATCTAATAGTCTAGGATTTATTTTTGCATCAATTATGTTGATACGTGGAATGTTTAGAGTTGTATAGTCATTGTGGTAATCAAAAATTATTACGGTCCCTTTTAATTTTGAAATTTGTTTTGTAACTAGTGATACTAGGTTACTTTTCCCCATCCCTGTCATTGCCAAAATTCCTAAATGTCTTGAAACAATCTTGTCTAAATTTATCTTGGCATCAATTGTTTTATTTCGCAAAAGATTCCCAATCTTTACCCAGCCATTATTTTTTGGACTAAAAATTTCTTCTAGGTCCTGTCTGCTTGGTTGAATAATTTTTGTGCCTGGAATTGGAGGAATTGCAGGTATAATTGATTGACCTTTTCTCAAATTTTCTAAAAACCCTAAAATCCCAATATGCGCTGTAAATGTTTTGTCTCTTTTGTTAAGTTCGGCAATTTCTGTGCTTTCTACTGCTTCATCAAAATTCCTGACATCAGTAAAAGCAACACTTGATACTGATGATTTTTCAACAAGTCCTAGAATTTCCCCTTCGTTTGTATCTATTTTGATATATTCCCCAACAGATAATGCTCTTGATGTAATTGCTGTTACAAATGTAGGCTTTGATTCTCCTATTATAAAACCTAGACTCAACCTAATACCTCTCGTGAACCAATTTCATTACTTAATCCTAACAAACTGATCATTTTTCCAAGTTCTTTGTCTGATATTTTACAGTTATTGTGTGCAAGCTTTAATGCATATGGATATCCTCCTATGCTAGTTTTATACAGTTTATTCATAATTGACTTGATCTCATTATCTCCGTATTGATTGCCAAGAAATTCTAATTTGATTATTGGTGTTGAGTCACTTAACCTTACAAATGTTGAAGAAATTATTTTATCTGATCCATATTTTTTTTCTACAAAGATTTTGCTAAAACCAGGACCGTTTGTTATGTGATTATAATAAAAAATATCTCCTGCAAGTGAACCTAAATCTTCAAATTGTTTTTTTGTATTTGATGTCTTTGCAATAAATATTACATTGTCTCTTTTTTTCATTGTTTTTACAACTAATGTGTTTAGAGTTGATTGTCTTGTCATAAATTGAGAATGCAATGATCCGTCCATTAACACTAAGTCCACTAAATCCACTGTTTTTTCACAAGCGTCAATCTCCATTTTACTTGCAATTCTTGAAAGATCTATATCAGAACCTAACCCTGAATCATGTAAATCTACTAATATTTCTCCATCTGACTTAATGGACACTGCAGTCGTTGCCCAAAGTTCTATTCCTTGAAATTTTGTATTGTTAAAACTACTGTCTATTCCTGCCGTTACTGTTTCTTCTTTTGTAGGCATAAATTCTACCCAATTTTCTCTTGCCTTTTGCAAAATCTGTTCAAATTTTGGACCTTTGAGAACTGATAACATTTTGTTTCTATTGATGATGACATCTTTGAAAACTGTATTGAGCACAACAGTAGTTCGCTCGTTTGAATAAATTCTTTAGGTTATACTAAACTTTGACAAAACTGATCCATTAAAACCATTATCCAATTTTACCCTTGAGAATAATTTTTTCACTTGTATTTGAAGGAGTGGAACTGTCTATGTATCTTATTTCGTACCAATCCCCAATATGAACAACCTTCCCATCTATCTCTCTTGGAATTTTGATCTGCACCTCAAACATGTTTGTGTCTGGACCTGTTTCAACCAAATATCTTCTGTTTGCATCAAAGTCTGAATTAGATAATGTTGTTCTAATTCCACCTTCTCCTCTATACTCCATTCTGTTTAATGGAATTTTGTCTTCATTTTTTGAATCTCTATTTGCATCTGGCTCATAGAGTCTTATTGTAAACTCATGACCAATTTGTGAACCTCCTCCTGAGGTTTGAACTTTGGCAACTGTTTTTGTTAAAGGTATTGATTTTACTACGACACTTTTTTCTCCGGAGACATCAGACTCATCTAAATATTTTATCAAGATAATATCGTCTTGACTTAATTGTTTACCGTTAATTGTATCTGGAAGTATTAATCTTCCATAAAATTGACCTGTGTCTGGACCTGTTTCAATTATGGTTTGAGGACCTTTAATTGAAATTCCATTAATTGTAAATTCAAATAATCCTTCAGTAGATATTGTTTCTACTCCACTATGTACT
>JAOTUX010000048.1 GCA_029863665.1 Candidatus Nitrosopumilus sp. | reverse complement strand
GGAATGGTTACATTAAATCCTGTAATCTCAATTTTTTTAAGCCCTTCAATTCCTTCTGCTAATTCTTCTTTGGGAATTCTATATGCAATATATGAACAGTTTAAATTTAATTCTCTAAATACTGCACTGTGAATATTTGGAGATAATGAATGATCAATGGGATCTCCAATAACTGCAAATGTTTTTTCCATCTTGTTTTTGAGTTATTTGATTGATTTAAACTCTCGACTGTTAGTCTATTTATTTTTCAGATTTGTAATTCTCTTTACTTCATCAACACTAAATTGCCCAGGTGCAATTGCCCTTCCTAGTGAGACATATGTATATGGACTACCTAAATACAGGCACAAAATTCTTGAAATTCTACCAAAATCACCCATTGCAAATGATATTAGATTTGTATTGCCTTTTTCATTGTATAACTCAAGCATTCTGGTGGAATCATCAGTTGATTTTGCTGTACTCACAATTTTTACATTAGAGGAAAACTTTCTCATTTGATTCATTTTTTTCCTTAGGTCTGTGGATTTTGGTGTTTTTTTAAAATCGTGCCAAGAAACAAGTATTTTTGTCTTTGTTGAATTTAGGTATTTTTTTAATGATGTATTTTTCTTTAATGTGTTAAATTCAACATCTAATAAAAATGGGTTGTATTCTGCGATTAATTTTAGAATTGCAATCCGTTCTTTTTCATTTCCCGAAAATTTTCCACCCTCTGTTTTTGGTCTTAACGTACACACAACTTTGTTTAGATCTTTTTTGATTATCTCTAATGTTTCTGGAATTTGCTCTGTTTTCAAAAAATCAAATCTGACTTCAACAAATTCTGATTTCTTTAGTGCAATGTTCAATGTATATTTTATTTTGTACGGTGTATTCTCTGCAATTGATATGCACGTTTTGTATTTCATTCTTCTAATATCCATTGAAAGTATATCTTTTTTATTAGATGAAGAATAATAACATTTACGATGTTGAGCATGAAATGGGTGAGGTAAGCAGAAGGCATGTCAGCACAGTCAAAGGCGTACAGGCGCTTCAACAATGCAATACAGACAGATGCCACAAGATCAAACTATTCTTATTCAATAAATCAGTTTATGCGGTTCCTTGAATGGTGGAGAAGACAATGACACTTGTTATGATAAGTATGGTAATAACTCGTTTGTAGAATGTGAAATTAAAAGTGAACAATAATTCTTTGATTAAGACCCACACGGCCTGACGAATGTATCTAAGATTGACGATCAAGAGTAAAATCTAACGAATCAACACTGACTAAATTTTACCATAATAAAGACACTGATTTCTAACACTACGTGTATAGTTTACACGTATTTCATTTTTCTAGTATATATTCATCTGAAACTTCCATTCCAAAATGTCTACCTGTTGCAGGTTTTGCATGTGCCATGACTATGTCTCCTTTTTTTAGATGCGTTACTGATACTAGTTGCCCATTTGGTTTTACAAAGCGGATTGTTTCTGCATCTTGTGCAATAATTCCACCAATTTCTCCTCCTGCTGAGGCCTTGATCATTAACATGGGTCTTCTTTCTATCTTAGATCTACCTACTGTTACTCTTCTTGCTTTTCCTTTGGAGTTAAGAATTAGTACTTCTGATCCTGTTTCTACTTCTGAAAGATAACTTGTTGTACCATCTGGTGATAGTGTATAACAATGAACGGCCCCTGCATTCACTCTAAATGGCCTTGGTGATGTGAATGATGATCCAACTGACTCATTATGAACAAGAAACAAAAAATTTGATCTGCTGCCAATTAACATTCCTTCCCCTTTGTGAAGCATTGATGCTGTATCTACACAAACTCGTTCTCCATCTCCTACTTCCTTAATCTCCAAAATTTTTGCAGGTTTCATGTCAAAACTTTTGGTTCCTAGGTATACCATTACCTCTCTTACTTCGTTAATTGATGATGTGTTGAAAATAACTCCGTCTACTCCTACTTCTAAAATTGAAAACATCTTCCTTACTTCTTCTGGTGTTCTGGCAATTGCAAAAATCTTAGTATGAATTTTGTGTAGTTTTGCTATGATGTTTTCTAGTGGGATTATTTTCCAGTCTTTTACTTCTACTATGACAAAATCTAGTCCTTTTTTTGCAATCGTGAGAATGTTTTCAATATCTGAATTTGATAACACTTGGAACTTTTTTCCAATTTTTTTACCCTTTTGTTTTGTTATGCTTTCTTTTTCAAGAACTATGTGACTTGCAGCATTTGAAGGAAAAATTGTTTGCAGTTTTGTTTTTTTATTGCCAATCTTTTTGGGATCGAGATAAATCATCTTGATTCCTTCTGATTCTAACTGAGGAAGAAATTTGGTTAATTGTGCCTGGGATACTTTGGGTGAAATTATTAATTCTCTTGTCTTACTCAATTTTCTTCATAGCTTCCTTTGCTGTTCCTTTTTTGAAAATAATCTCAGCTAATGCTTCTACCATTTTTTCAGGTGTTTTATGTGCGAAAATGTTTCTACCATATGTTACACCTTTAGCTCCTGCAGTCATGGCGTCTTCTGTCATTTGAAGAATATCTGAATCTGTTTTTGCTTTAGGTCCTCCTGCAATAACAATTGGAACCGGTGTACTTTTTACAATCTTTGAAAATGAATCTACATCTCCTGTGTATGGTGTTTTAACAATATCTGCTCCACATTCTGCTCCAATTCGTGCCACATGTGCAACAATTTCTGGATCATGAGGATCTTTGATGTTTTCTCCTCTTGGATACATCATTGCTAAAAGTGGCATTCCCCACTTATGACATTGATCAGCTGTCATTCCTAACTGTTCAAGCATTTCTGGTTCTTCCTTACCTCCTATATTGATGTGCAATGAAACTCCATCTGCCCCCATCGCTGCTGCCTCTTTTACTGTACCAGTTAACATCTTGCGATTAGGTGATAATGATAATGCAGTGCTACTTGAAAAATGAACTAAAATGCCAATTTTGGTTGGCTTGGGTAATGTTTTGAGAATTCCTTTATTGATAATTACGCTTGTGAGGCCATGTCCTTCACACTTGTATATTGTATCTGCTGGATTTTCAAGACCTTCGATAGGTCCGTTTGAAATCCCATGATCCATTGGAATACATAACATTCTTCCTTTTCTAAGAATTCTATTAAGTCTAATTTGACTACCTGATACCATGAGTTGTTTTCATTTCTGTGCCCTACTTAAAAATAACGTGAATTGTGGTTTATTCTTAAATTACAGATACTTCAATGCAGATAAATGAATTTAGATTATAATTCTACTCTATATTGAAAGTATTTTGTATCGCCTTGATTTTATTTTGTTTTACCACATTTTATACATGATAGTTCCATTTTGTGCATATTTGTGATAGCAATATTCTAACCTGACCTTGTCTTTATTTGGAAATTTTCTAGATATTCATAGATTCTTTTACTATTTTTTGTCATCAGTGACTAAATGTTACATTAGAACATTAGGTTTGATTATCTAAAATTATAAAAAAATAATCAGCATATCTAATGATTATGTTGATATCCTTACTTTGATGTTATTTCCTATTCTTAACTCCTATCAAGGATTAAATAGAAATTCTAAGACTTAAAAAACAATTGAGTCAAACTACTGAGCAGATACAAAAGAGTAACATCAAAGACATTTTAGAAAATTCCCTTAAAGGTCAAAGGCCTGGGCCTGAAGATTGTATGAGACTATTAGAGTCTGATGATGTTCATTTGATGGGATTAGTTGCTGGGTATTTGACTAGAAAGCAATTTGGTAAAAAAGTATCCTTTGTAAATAATATCATTTTAAATTACACCAACGTCTGTATTACTGATTGCAAGTTTTGTGCATTTTATAGATCTCCTGGAGCTGAAGACTCTTACACTTTGACTCTTGATCAAATTGAATCTAGAGTAAAGGCTGCATCAGACATGTTTAAGATCCGTCAAGTTTTGATTCAAGGTGGACATAATCCCAATCTGAAGATAGAATACTATGAAGATGCCTTTAAGATGATCCGAGAGAAATTCCCAAAAGTTGGAGTTCATGGATTATCCACATCTGAAATTGACATGATTGCACGAGTTGAAAAATCATCCACAAAAGAAATTTTATCTCGATTAAAAGATGCTGGCTTGCAATCTATTCCTGGAGCCGGAGCTGAAATATTAGTTGATTCAGTCAAAGATGTAATCAGTCCTAAGAAAATTTCTAGTTCTGATTGGATTCGAATTATGGATGAGGCTCATTCCCTTGGACTTCCAGCTT
Organism: Candidatus Nitrosopumilus sp.; assembly: GCA_029863665.1. Lineage (GTDB taxonomy): Archaea > Thermoproteota > Nitrososphaeria > Nitrososphaerales > Nitrosopumilaceae > Nitrosopumilus. The sequence goes on along the minus strand of JAOTUX010000048.1, from coordinate 2,830 downwards.
CTGCAACTATGATGTACGGTCACGTAGAAAACAAACATGATATTGTGGAGCACTTTTTTAAAATTGTAAAACTGCAAGAAAAAACAAAGGGCTTCATGGCATTTATTCCATGGAATTTTGAACCAAATAACACTTTGATGCATGAAGAAGGTTTGGTAGAATATGGAACTGGTGGGATTCAACTATTGAAGATGATTGCAATCTCCAGATTGGTCTTAGATGGTTTGATTCCTCACATTCAATCCTCTTGGTTAACAAATGGGATTGGTATGGCTCAACTTGCTTTACAATATGGTGCTGATGATTTTGGTGGAACTCTTATTGGAGAAGAAGTTGTTTCATGTACTGGTGCACGTTCAACTGAACTAACTGATAAAATAATCACTGATGCCATTCATCAAATTGGTTATCAAGTAGAAGAAAGAGATAATTTCTATAATCCTATTTCTGTATCATAAATCATAGTCTGACCATTTAGAATCAACTAGGTTTTTTGTTTCATCGTCAACTTTTACTTGCTGTTGGATTTCTCTATTATATCCCTCTTCTCTTGTTTTTTGAGTTGCGTCAATTCCCATCTTGGAACCTAGATTAACAAGTGGTGATGCAGGATCAAGAGTATCTGTTGGTGTGTGATTGATAATTGTAGTATCTCTTGCTGCATCTGCTCTGGTGGTGATTGCCCAAATGACGTCGTTAATGTCATGTACGTTTATGTCTTCATCTACTAATACAAACATCTTTGTTAGTGATAATTGCCCCATTCCCCATAATCCCATCATTACTTTCTTTGCTTGTCCTGGGTACCTCTTTTTAATTGAAATAATTGCAAATCCTTGAAACCATCCTGCCGCTGGCATGCTAAAATCTACTACTTCTGGATGGAACATTCGAATTAATGGCAAAAATGATCGTTCGATAACTTTTCCAATATATGCATCCTCTAGAATTGGTTTTCCTACAACTGTTGTAACATAAATTGGATCTTTTCTTCTCATTATTCCTGTAAGTGTAAATGTTGGATATGGCTCAACTGGTGTATAGTACCCTGTATGATCTCCAAACGGCCCTTCATCCCTGATGTCTTCAGGATCTACATATCCTTCTAAAACAATCTCTGCATTTGCAGGAACGTCTAAATCTATTGTTTTGCATTTTACTGTTTTGATTCCTTCTTTTCTTGTAATTCCTGCAAACAAGTATTTGTCCAATCCTTCTGGGACTGGAGCAATTGAAGAAAATACTGTTGCAGGTTCTCCACCTATAATTATTGCAGTTGGAATTTTTTCTCCTTTATCTTTTGAAATATCTCCGTGATGAGCGCCTCTCTTGTGTTTTTGCCAGTGCATTAATGCATGAGTTTTATCTATAATCTGCATTCTATACACTCCTAGATTTCTTACTCTTGTTTCTGGGTGTTTTGTAGCTACTAATCCTAAAGTGATGAATTTCCCTGAATCATTTGGCCATGATTTTAGAATTGGCAAATCCTCAAAAGATGCATTATTTGATGTAATTTCAGTTACTGGTCCACTTGTTTCTGCCTTTGGAAACGATGCAGTCATTTTTGATAATTCTGGAAGTTTTTTTATTTTGTTTAGAAAACCTGATGGCACATCCATTTTGGTCATATCTACAATACGTTGACCTATTTCAGTAAAATCAATCATCTCAAGTCCTATCTCTAATCTTTTCATTGACCCAAACGCGTTTCCTAAAACTGGCATATCATATCCTTTTACATTCTCAAAAAGAATTGCAGGTCCATTAGAATACATTTCCCTTCTCATAATTTCTGCAATTTCTAAATTGGAATCCACTTCTATTTTGACTCTCTTTAACTCTCCATTTTTCTCAAGTTCCGTAATGAATTCATGAATGTCTTGTATTGGCATAGTGACTCTGATGTTTGTTCAAGTATAAGCTTAACTGGATTTACAGAATTTTTTTTAAAATTATCTAACAATTATCTAATTACTATCTCAAAATAAAATTGATTCATATGTACTCAGAATGATGTTACAGGACTTGAATCTTAATATCTATTCTATGTTGAAATATGATATTTTAAAATTTTCAGAAATTTACAAAACTCAATTATCTACATTGGTGGAAGCTCGTTCTTTTTGTCATGACCGCCAGATCCAAATTTACAATAAAAGCATAATTCTGATTCCATGTACTTTAACTGCTCTACTTGAATCGCTCCAAGTTTTAGTGCAATTTTTGTCAGAATTTTATATTTTAATGGCATTGCAGGAATTACCTCATCCATGTATACTCTGTAATGATCCGGACAGAATTTCAATGTGACTTTGGATGGTTCTTTGCCTTTTTCATTTACTTGCTTTGTAAAGTTAATCTGTTCTCTAATGTATTCGTGTTTTGGGCATGGGCAATCCTTACCTCCTGGATGCTTGTATGCTGGAGTATTCTTCCAATCAAATTCAGGATATTCTTTCTCAAAATCATCCATTGTAATTGGTATGGCATTTATGCATATAAAACTTGATCAGGTATACTTTGTAATAATCAACCCAAATATAGATAAACCCCGGACTACCCATCCAGATTAATGGCAGCTGCTAAAAAGCAAACAAAAAAAGATCTTGAAGTCAAGATTGCCGAATTAGAAGAAAAACTATCAAAACTTTCTACTCAGTTAGAAACCAAACCTGCTCCAAAACCTGCAGAGGTAAAACCAGCAGAAACAAAGCCAGCTGAGACAACCAAACCAAAAGGTACTCTACCAAAAGGATTTGGCGATAAACCAGCAGAGGTAAAACCAGCAGAAACAAAGCCAGCTGAGACAACCAAACCAAAAGGTACT